>JBDRBZ010000131.1:0-6576 GCA_043822175.1 Candidatus Omnitrophota bacterium | reverse complement strand
GGTTTGCGCCTCCGGCGACCCTCGCAAAATCCTTTATCATGCATGAGTCCCATATGCGGAATCTGGCCATGGCCATCCCTTTACCATCCGACTGGTCATACAAAAGAAAACAGTGGCATGTCGGGCATATCGTATTGCACGCGCCGCATTCAACGCAGGTCCTTGCCTCGTCCTGCCATATGCCGGACTCGAAGTTCCTTTCAGCCGCGCCCCCGAGTTCCCGCTCGCGCGGGACATCATTGTCCGCAATATTCTTCAAAACTTTCTCCGTGACCGCGGCCCTTTTCTTATCGCGCTCTGCCGTCTGTCCGCTTGACGCGTCCGTGAAGAGAGCCCCATATTTACCGGCAAGCCCCTCGCCTTTGGGCGAGCCGGTTTCCGCGACGAACCCCCCGCTTATCTCTGACAGATTCAGGTCATAGCACTCCTCAGGCGACGGCTTTATGCCCATCGCGGCGCAGAAACACGTGTCAAGGGCCTCCGTACAGTCGGCCGATATTATAAGGTTTTGTTCGCGGAGTTTCAGATAGAAAGGATCGGCACAATCGTGATTCTTGAAGACAAAATCCTGAATTTTAAAGCCTTTAAGGTCGCACGCCTTGACGCCTATCACGGCCAGAGGCCTGTCGCCTGCATGGGGCACATCGGGCTTAAAACCGTCCGCGACCCTCTCCCTGGCGCGGCTGAAAAACGCCTTAACAGGCTCGGACGCCCTTACACCGCCTATCACAGCCGTGTCAAAACCATCCTCAGGTTTGCCATAAAAGAGCCGGCCGTTTTTTCTGACCGGCGCGTAAACATCGTATTCTTTTTTAAGGCCGTTCAGCAGTTTTATCAGGTCTTCCCGGCTTATGAATTTTAACATATGTTTGCCTCAAGCGCAAAAATAAGAAAGCGTCTCGAGTTCTCTTGAAAAATCCACATTCTTTACTTTTATTTTTTCCGGCACGTTAAGCGCCACAGGCGCCAGGTTAAGGATGCATTCGATGCCGGCCTCTACCATTTTATCGGCAACTTCCTGCGCGTTGGCCTCGGGCACGGCTATGATACCGATGCTCACTTTGTTGTTCTTCACTTCCCGGGCCATCTGCTCCGCCGACCTGACAGGCACGTCGCCTATTCTCTTATCCGCTTTCGCCGGATCCCTGTCGAACGCCACCACTACCGGAAGCCCCCTCTCCCTGAATCCGGGGTATGAAAGGAGCGCCTCCCCGAGCCTTCCCACGCCGACCACGGCGACATTCTTGGTCTTATCCTTGCCCAGAATTTTTTCAAGAGCGGTTTTGAGTTCCTGCACGTTGTATCCGGACCCGCTTACGCCGAACTGCCCGAAATACCCCAGGTCCTTCCTGACCTGGGCATCGCTCAGGTTTGCCCTGTCACCCAATTCCGATGATGATATTGTCTGGATGTTTACTTTCGAGAGTTCCGTAAGTTCCTTCAGGTAAACAAAAAGACGCGATATAACCCCTTCCGGGATTTTTTTGTCGGCCATGGTAATGACTTAAGCACATTGTTACATTTTTCACGGACTTTGTGACTTAAGTCACGAATATATCACATTGCCTATATTTGTCAAGAATAAAAATAAACGCGGGCATTTTTCAGATCTCGATTTTCATGGCGCGCGGCGGACAGCCCTTGACGCAGAGTTCGCACGCTATGCATTTTTCCGGATCAAACGCGATTTTCATGGTAGCGTCATCCCGCACAAGGGCCCCGGTGGGGCATATCGTAATACAGGCCCCGCAGTGCGTGCACCGGTCCTCATCCCTCGTGATCTCCTTGCTTAAAGGCTCTACCGACACGCCCAGCTCTTTCAGGTACAGGACCGCATTGTCATAATTATTCTGCTCGCCCCTGAGTTCCATGACAAGTTCGCCTTTTTCCTGGGGCGTTACCCAGGCGCGGAGGATATTGAAGACAAGGTCATATTCCTTGACCAGTTTATACACGATCGGCTGGTCCACTAATTTAGGAGGAAACTGCAGCACCACTCTCTTTGAAATCATATTTACCACCTCATATAAGTTCTATAGCGCCTATCGACCCTATTTTGTCACCATATATTACCACACACCCCTTAACCCCATCAATAGATTTCGAAACGTTAAGCGCGTTTTCGATGTCTTCGGGGGCCTGTATGATATTGCATACGGCCGTGGCCGCGGCATCCGCGAGGGCGGCGTTGTCCGCTATAACCGTAACCGCGTCCGCATTGCCGAAACTCAGGCTGTGGCCTACGGTGCCGCTTGACGTGCACACACCGGCCGGCGTATCAGAGGCCCTTATGAGCAAGGCCAATTTTCCGCTTAAAGGCGAGTCGCCGGCATACATGCCGAATTTTCTGTCAGACAGGGTTCGTATGAATATGTCTCCCCCGTTTTCGATTATGACTTCAGGGGAATGCTTCAGGAGCTCCCTCCCTACAAATTCGGCTACCGCCCCTGCCACTGCCGCCATGGGCCCGACCCCGGCCGCGCGCGAGGCCGCAATCATATCGGCGATTATGGGCGGAAGCCTTTCGAGGTTATCGTCCGTCACGTCGATGGGCTTAAGCGAGGAGGCAAATTCGGGATTGTTCGCTATGTGGTCCTCCAGATTATCCCTTAACACCGCCAGCGCTTGCGCGGCTTCTGTTTTAAGATCGCGCGATGCCAGTATTAAAAGGTCTGATTCACCGGACGTGACATCGAATCTGACGAGATTACTGTCGACCCATTCCCTGTAGAACCGGAATTTTCCGTCTTTTTTTTTTCGGCACTTTTTTGAACCCGCCCGTTCTGAGCAGGCAGGCTAGAAAACGAAAACCGCCCCGGCCACCACCGTGGAATATTTGCCGTCCGGAGATATGACGGCGGATTGCGTAACGTTTGATGTGCGGACAATTTTATCGCTCAGCCTGAATTCCTGCTTCTTGTCGTCCCATGAACCGCCCTCGTCCATGTCCATGCCGAGCGTGGACGCAAGCATGCTCACCGCGAGCTCCTCGGCTATGTCGCCGGCGACCTTTTCAGACTGGCCGTAAGCGTGATGCTCGCTTAAGTAGCCGTAAGCGGCCGGATCCGCCGGGATGGCGCAGCCTATTGACGCGGCTATAAGCCTGTGGGGCTCATTGGACGAGCATCTGGCCATGACTATGAAGGTAAGCATGCCGGGCACTATCTCTTTCAGCCCTTCCGACCGCGAGATCATCTTGCATTCGGGAGGGAGTATGCTTGACACGCGCACGAGGTTGCATTTCTCTATGCCGGCGTCTCTCAACGCAAGCTCGAAACTGCGAAGCTCCGCCTTGTGCGTGCCTACGCCCTTTGTGAAAAATATTTTCTTCGGCACAAGAAGCCTTTTTCTGGATACAAGTATCATTCCGCCCTCCTTAAAATCTATGTCAACACGGCCTAATCACTCTTCCCCTGTAATATATATCCCATAAGCCTGTAAATAAGCTTCGCCGTAAGGAAGTCAGGCGCCACAAAACCGTCGATCGGCATCAGTTCCACGACGTCAAAACCGATGATCTTTTTAGTCTTCGCGACAATCTTGAGCAGGTCCAGGAGCTCATACCACCCTATGCCGCCCGGCTCGGGCGTGCCGACCGAAGGCATGACCGAAGGGTCCATGGCATCCATGTCCAGGCTCACATAAACATTATCAGTAAGGCTGGCGGCCACGTTCTCCTTCCAGATGGCCGTTTCTATGATATCGTATGCGCTGAAAATTTTAAGGCCTTCGGGCCTGGTGCCGATAAAATCCTGTTCTTCTTTTGACAATGACCTTGTCACTGCCTGGGTAACGGGAGCGGTTTCGAGAAACCTGCGCGCAGCGCAGGCATGATTGAATTTGGAACCCTCATATTCATCCCTAAGGTCATGGTGCGCGTCAAGATGAAGGACGCTCAGATCTTTAAAAAATTTCCCGGCAGCCTGTACCGCGCCTATGCTTACGGAATGTTCCCCGCCTATAATAACAGGTATCTTCTGTTCTGTAATAATACCACGCACCTCCTGGGCGACTTTGCGGACCATCTGTTCGGGCGCCAGTCCGCCCAAAGCCAGCGGCGGCATCGTGTGTATCCCGGCCTTGTAGGTCTCCTGTTTAAGCTCCTCGTCATACACCTCCATGTACTCAGAGGCCTTTATCACCGCCTCCGGGCCCCTGACAGTGCCCTTTTTGTAGCTGGCGGTTTCCTCATACGGGCATTGGAGGACAACTATCCGGGCCTTCTTGAACGCGGTATATTCCGGTTTTAACTGTGACCCGCCGAAATTCGGCGTCATGTTATCCTGCGAATCAGGCATGTCTTAAACCCTCTCCATAACCGCCTTAACAATAAGGGGCCAGGCAATGGTAGCGTCCGCGTAAACCTCGGCCCACCGCCCGCCTTCAGACGGAGGGGTGAACTTGCCCCACGAAATCCCCTCTCTGTATGTGCATCCCGAAAGCCCTCCCCAATGGACAGGCTCGGGACAAATGCGCACTCCGTAAAGGTATTTTTTGATCCTTGTTTTCACGCCCAGCCGGCTCGATACGAGCTCGAGATAAGGGCATACCTGCTGGGCCCAGTTGCGCGGCACTCCGCCGCCTACCGTAAAAATACCCAGTCTCGTCTGTTTTTCTATAAGCGAGGCAAAATGTTCGAGGTCAAGAAACGGGTCATACGCAAACTTCCTCCCGCCCCCGGCAGACGCGGCCCTGTTAAATATCGCCACGTCCAGCCCCAGTTCGGAATCCGTAAAGGCCGGTATATACACCGGGATTTTTTTCTGATAAGCGCATTTAAGGATATTGCGCGTCCTGTACTTCCCGGCAAGGTACCTGCCGAGCGCCCCGCACAATGCCACGCTGGAAAGCACAGTACCCCTGTCCATTGAGGAAAGCACTTTGTTTACGATAACGGATATATCGTCAAAATTTTTTTCAAGCTCAACGGTATCGTATACCCTGTCATATCCCGAATCATAGAGCGCGGAATCATCCGCTTCAGGGTCGATCTTAAAATGCGCCTTTCCTATGCTCTCCACAAAACCGTGGGTTATAACCGCGCCGGTCGACACCACGGCGTTGACCATGCCCGAATCTATCATGTCGCAGAGGACAAGCCCCATCTTGGCCACTGTCATGGCCCCGGAAACGGTGGCAACCACAAAGCAGCCCTTATCCTTTGTCATTTTGTAAAGCACATCCGCGGCATCGCCTACCGACCTGGCGCCGAATGACGCCCGGGCCATGCCCTTGACCATGTCATTTACCGTATTGACGGAGGAGAGTTCGAGGGCCTGTATCGGCACGAGCCCGTCCTTAAAACCGTCTTTCAGCGCCCTCTTCGCGGTCTTTTTATTTCTCGGCATGCTTTGGGAGTCCTGTGTTTTTGCAACTATATTTTAATGGCCTTCAGCCGCTTTATGCGGTCTGCGACAGGCGGGTGCGTTGAAAAAAGATTGGCGATAAAACCGGCGCTGAACGGGCTCACGATGAAAAGGTGCGCTGTCTGCGGGTTAGCATCAAGACCCCGCTGCCTCGCTGCCTGGCCTATCTTGGACAGGGCAGAAGCAAGCCCTTCCCTGTCCCGGGCAATATAAGCCCCCCCCGCGTCGGCCCCGTACTCGCGCGACCTTGATATGGCCAGCTGCACGATAATAGCGGCCAGCGGCGCGATTACGGACAACGCGATAAGCCCGATAACGCTGCCCGAATCCCTGCGGTCCCTGGAACCGCCTCCCAGTATCGCCGCCCATCTGGCCATATTTGCCAGCATCATTATGGCCCCTGCGACAGACGCGGTCACAGTCATGATAAGGGTATCCCTGTTCTTAACGTGCGCCATTTCGTGAGAAAGCACACCGCGCAGCTCATTTTCTTCGAGCAATTCCAGAATACCTTTAGTGACACAGAGGCAGGCATGCTCAGGATCCCTGCCCGTAGCGAAGGCGTTCGGCGCTTTATTCTCGATCATGTAAAGGCGCGGCATGGGCAGTTTTGCGGCCGCGGCCAGCTCCTGCACAAGGCCGTAAAGATGGCGGTATCGCTCTTTGGGGATTTCATAGGCCCTGTACATGGTCAGCACTATCTTATCGCTGAACCAGTAGCTGATCCCGTTAATGATAAGCGCGAAAATAAAGGCAAACATCGCGCCCCTCGGCCCGCCTATGGCCCCGCCGGCCCAGACGAGAATCAGTGTGAGCGCGAGCAATAATACAGCTGTTTTAAAGTAATTCATTTTTAGATAATATTAGCACAAAACGCCGCGATGTCAAAGGCATATTGTCATTCAAGGTCATCCAAAGCGGCCCTAAGATCTTTCTTTTCCGGCGCCGGAGCCGGATCCTGAGCCTCTTCCTCATCCATGAGGTCAAGTTCCTCCAACTCATCGGCATACCTGTTGGCCTCTACCCTGAGCTTGTACATAAAAAGCAAAATCCCCAGCGTGCAGCCCACGCAGTCAGCGGCCAGATCGAGCACATCCGGAGATCTCATCGGTACAAACGCCTGGTGGATCTCATCGATCCCGCCCCATAAAAATCCCCCGATAACGGTTATTAAAAAAATCTTCGGCTCGCTGTCAACCTGCATGTGTAT
>JBDRBZ010000130.1:0-9169 GCA_043822175.1 Candidatus Omnitrophota bacterium | reverse complement strand
TTGCCGGCCTTGCCGGGAAAACGGGTGTGCCGTTACTTATCGGTTCTATAAGAGAAGCCGGCGGGTATGCCTATAACAGCGCTTATCTTATATCATCCGGAGGCGAGATAACGTCCTCTTATGATAAGGTTCACCTCGTGCCGTTCGGCGAATATGTGCCTTTCGAAAAGCATATGCAGTGGTTTAGAATGATCATTGATAAGCCTATAGGGACCTGTACCGCCGGAAGCGGACTTACGCTTTTCAAGCTGAAAACCGAAAGGTCCATACGGCTGGATGAGAGGATAATCAGGGAGACACGTTTCGTGAATTTCGGGGTCCTTATATGTTTTGAGGATATCTTTCCGGGCCTTTCGTCGGAGCTGGCGAAAAAGGGTGCGGAATTTCTGGTAAACATAACAAATGACGCGTGGTTCGGCAAAACAGGCGCCCCGTTTCAGCATGTGCAGTCGTCTGTTTTTCGCGCCGTTGAAAACAGGCTTCCCGTAGTACGGGCGGCTAATACGGGGGTCTCCTGTTTTATAGACCAGAAGGGCGGCGTTTTCGGCGCTGTAGAGGAGGCCGGGGCCCGAACATTTGTCGACGGATATGCCATGGCTGAAATATTCCCTTCTGAGTCGCGCACGTTCTATATGATGTACGGCGACATATTTATCGTAGTCTGCCTCGCTGTGTTTGTCACGGTATTTTTCAGGCGGAAAAGCCGCGCTTTATAGATGAAAGGAGAAAACAATGGCCGCGCATATCAGTTCCGTAAAGGCGCTTTCCGTGATGTTTATAGTTTACGGGGCCATACATCTGTTCGGTTATTCCAATTTTGAGGATATAAAATTGCTTTCGAGCGGTCTGCCCGGTTTTGCCGTTTACGGCATATACGTGTTCGGTATAACTTACGGCATCATGGGTATTTTATGCGGTACCAGGATGATGAGGAGGGAGGACTGGGCCAGGAAAACCGCTCTTTCGCTTACGTTCGCAAGCCTCGTGATCGGTCTTATGATGACCCCTGTCGGGCTGAAAAACCTCGGCCTTCTGTACGCGAAAAACGCGGGACAGTATGATGTCACGCTGGATGATCTGCGCAAAAGTTATATTCTGTTCGGCGCGATGTTCACGGCGTTCGAGATATTCTTTATATATTTTTTCACAAGGCGCGATATCCTGGGATATTTTATACGTGACGAACAATGAGTAGGTTTGATATAGCCTTGAACGGCATTCTGTCTTTTAATATAATAGTAACATGAGAAAGGAGAGGGGATGAAAATATCCAATATGGCTGTCGGCGTGCTTATTTTTTGCGGATTATTATTGATAATCGTGGGATTTACCCTTAATTTTAAAGGGGTGAACTTTTTGACAGAACTCGTGGATTCTCCGGCAAGCTGCTTCACTCTGGCTAATACATGTTTCATACTCGCTTTCATAGTGCACATGTTTGACAGGAGAACGGACAATCGGTAGCACCGCTGACAGGGGAAAGTGGCAGGACTGTTTGATGAATGTCCCAAAAAAGCTGGCCCTTGCCTTACTCGTCTTAATCGCAGTGGCCCTTAACCTGTGCCTGCGATTGACGCCGTCGTATATATCCTATCCCGGGCAAAGCGCCGCGGCCGGACGGGAAAACACGGTTACCCGCGGCCGCGTATATCTCCTGGAATCAGATCCGTATTACTGGATGACCATGGTGGAGCTTGTACTCACGAACGGCTATCCGGGAACCAGCAGGCGCGGGGGGCGGATATACGATGATCTCCTGGGCAGTGCAAACGGCACGTCGATGGGGCCCAACAGGTTTTTGTACTATCTATCGGCATACATATACAGGCTATGCCGGGTTGTCGTGCCGGAACTCGGGTTGGGGACGTTTCTCTTTTACCTGCCGCTTGCGTTTTTACTGGTATTTTTTATAGTATTATTTCTTTTTTGCAATAGGTTCTTTTCCGCTCTCGGAGGCGTTCTGGCTGTCTTCTTTACGGGCTTTACCCCGATGCTCTTTTACAGGAGTTCGGCAGGCGCCTTTGACACGGATGTTTTGAACTTATTGTTCCCTTTGCTGATTGTTTGGTGTCTGGCCGGGGGCATGGAAAAGAAGCGCCTGCTCGATTCTGTTTTTATGTCTTTTTCAGCCGCGTTTTTTACGGCATTATTCGCGTTTACCTGGAGCGGATGGTGGTTTATCTGTGTCATTATCGCGCTGTTTTTCATATCGGCGGTTTCGCAGGATGCGATCCTTTTTCTTAAGGACGCCGGGGGCGCCCGGTCAGGGCAGGAAGTTCAAAAGGACATTATTTGTTTCGCGGCTTTCACGGCAGGATGCCTGGGGCTGTGTATGCTTGTGGGCGGCATTAACCCGGTCTCTTCCGTGATAGGCTTTTTAAGGGAAAATTATGCCCTTGGGAGACCATTGGCCCACGCTATATGGCCGCGGGGTTTTTCCATGGTTGCGGAATTGACTCAAGGAAATGCGCGCACGATAGCGGCCCTGTCGGGCGGGACGGCGCTCGTGTCGCTGTCGGTCTTAGGCATGCTTTGGATTTACATGCGGGAAAGGAACGGCCGTAGCAGGAATGCCGTTTTAATGCTGGTCATCTGGGCGGTTGTGATGGTATATGCCAGTTTCAGGGCGGTGAGGTTTGTGATGTTTCTGTCCGTGCCGCTCGGCATTTTTCTGGGCGAGGGACTGAAAAGGGGGGGGGATGCCTTTTCGGCTGCGGCAAAGAGGATGAGGAATAAGTTTTTAAGCGCAGTCGGCCTTGTGACGGGGATTTTAGTCCTGGCCGTCGGGGTCTCTGCCGTAGCGATGAACGGCTTCAGGCTCAACCGCGCCGTTTGTCCGTTTATCAATGATGGCATATACGGACAACTGGAGAATATCAGGAAAACAACGCCGCAGGACAGTATCGTGTATGCGTGGTGGCATATGGGCAATTGGGTGAGAAACGTGGCCCGACGGAGGGTGGCGCTTAACTCACAGAACCAGAATTCTCAGGATACCTATTGGATGGCAAGGGCGCTTATGTCGGGAAACGAAGAAGAAGCCCTGCGCATACTGCGGATGATTAATAATTCATCCGACGCCCTGTTCGGTAAGCTGGAGAGCTTTTTCGGCGATCCGTTCAGGGCCGAGGCGTTGATGGACAGGGCGGTTAAATCCGGCAGGGGCGGTATTGAGACGATATTCGATGAATACGGCCTCCCGCCGCGGCTGAGGAAAGATGTTATGGAGGGCATGTTCGGCGGGGCATTGCCCCCGGCCTATATTGTTCTGGACAGGGATATTTTCGAGGATCTGGAAGGGCTCACATACATCGCCAACTGGGATTTCGCGAAAGTTTTTGCCGCTGAGCGCAAAGATATGCCGGAAGATGAGGCGATTGAGGGACTCATGGATACTTTTTCCGTGACTGCCGGAGAAGCCGGGCGGATCTATAAAGAGACGATGGCCTGCATGGACAACGGGACTCTTGAGGAAAACCTGTCAGAACGGTGGGATCTGGTCGGGAGGGTGGGCGCCGGCCGCGAAAATGACGGAGTCGTTCTTTTTGACAACGGCGCGGCGCTTGACGTGGGGCGCATGTCAGCCGAACTGTTGGCAGCCGGGCAGAGGCCCCCAAGGGCGATCAATGATTTCATATATTATGATATCGGCGGTAAAACATGGGAAGAAAGGGGAAACATAAGCAGGTGTGAGGATGGGTTTATTGTCCTTTTCACAAAAGACGGTGACACGTGGAGGTGTGTTCCTATGTACGGTGAAGGGCTCATTAAAAGCGTTTTTACGAAATTATATTTCATGAAAGGGAACGGGCTCGAATATTTCAGTGAATATGCGCGGGATGAAAATGCCGGGATATATGTGTACAGGATACAGTGGCCCGAGAGGTAATCATATGCCCAGAGTCTTGCTGATAATCGTTTCCATTTTGACGCTTACGATCCTCGGGGTAATCGCTTACGGCAATTCCTTAAACGGCGGTTTTCTGTGGGATGACGATTTTCTGGTAAAAGATAACGCGTACATAAAGAGTTTCGGGCATGTCCGCGAAATATTCTCCTCGAATATCGGCTCCGGCGCGGGCCGCGCTTTCAAGCCTTACAGGCCCCTGCAGATAATGAGCTATACGGCAGACTATTTTCTCTGGGGCCTTGACGTAAAAGGGTATCATGTCACAAATATGCTGCTCCACATATCTGCGGCAATTGCCCTGTTATGGCTTCTAAATCTGCTCTTTCAGGATATGCCGCTCTCTCTTATTGCGTGCGCCTTATTTGTGACGCATCCGGTCCACACCGAAGCCGTCACCTATATTTCGGGCAGGGCCGATCCTCTGGCGGCCTTGTTCCTGATGCTCGGCCTGGTCTGTTATATAAAATATGTCGATAAGCCGGCTGCTTCTCCTTTGTTTTTTATGGCCCTATGCTATGCAATGGCCCTTTTGTCCAGGGAAAGCGCCATGATTTTTCCCGCTCTCGCGGGGTTATGTCATCTGGCTTCCAAACGAAAGATGCGGGCAGAGCCGTTTATAATAATGGCTCTTTTAAGCGCGGTTTTTTTGTTTATACGGCATGAAGCGCTGAGGAATATTGTATTTGGCGAACCGGCTGGCGGAACTTTCGCGGAAAGGATACCCGGATTTTTTGCGGCCCTGGCAGGGTATTTCAGGATCCTCATTGTTCCTTACGGCCTGCATCTCGGATATGGAGATAAAGTGTTTGCCGTGGTATCATTTCGGGTCCTGGCCGGTCTGTCGGTATTTATTATTCTTTGCGGGGCATGGATGAAAGCATGGAGGAGCCGGGGGCGAGAGAGGGTTGTCCTGTTTTCCCTGTCATGGTTTTTTATAACGCTCCTCCCGCAGTCAAATCTTTATCCCGTAAGCGCGTACATGGCAGAACACTGGCTTTACCTGCCGTCGATGGGATTCTTTCTTGTCATGGCATGGGGGCTCGTAAACTTATACAGGAAAAATACTGTGGTTTGCAGGGCGTCGGCAGCGGTGATCGTATCCGCGCTTGTGATTTATTATGCGTCTGTGACGAGGAAACAGAACGCTTACTGGAATGATCCGATGGCTTTTTATATCGCCACCATCAGATATGAGAAAGACAATCCGAAGCTGTATAATAACCTGGGCAAGCTTTACGAGGAGAGGGGTGATGCCGCGGAAGCTGTCCGGATGTACAGCAGGGCATTAGCGATAAAACCCGATTGTATCGCTTATTACAATCTGGGAAACGCGTATATGAAGGGCGGGTTTTACCGGGATGCCGTGTCGGCGTATAAGGCCAGCGTCGGGCTGCGTCCGGGTTTTTCCGAGGCGTTCTTCAATATGGGCGCGGCTTACGAGTGCCTGGGGGAAAAAGACGAAGCCGTATGGGCGTATAGAAAGGCGCTCGAATTTAATCCGCGAGATACGGCGGCCAGGGGGAAATTGACAAATATGCGTTAACCGTTCGAGGGATTTATACGAACACAGGAGGGGATGACCCATGATCGAAGGCAAGAAAGTGATAATAGTGATGCCTGCCTATAACGCGGAAAAAACACTGGAAAAGACATACCGTGACATACCCAAACAGATTGTCGACGAAGTGCTGGTTATAGATGACAGCAGCCGGGATAAGACCGTAGAAGTCGCGGGAAAGCTGGGGTTAAGCGTTATCGTGCACGAGAAAAACATGGGATACGGCGCGAACCAAAAGACGTGTTATGGCGAGGCGCTGAGAAGAGGAGCCGATATAGTTATCATGCTCCATCCGGATTACCAGTATCCGCCGCAGCTTATAGTCGCGATGGCGGGCCTTATAGTTTCGGGCATGTTTGATGTTGTGCTGGGTTCCAGGATACTCGGGGGTATGGCCTTAAAAGGCGGCATGCCGTTATATAAATACATTTCCAACAGATTCCTCACGCTTGCCGAGAATATTCTCATAGGGCAGAAACTTTCGGAATATCATACCGGCTACCGCGCGTTCTCAAGAGAGGTGCTTAAGAAGCTGCCGCTCCTTGAAAATTCGGATGATTTTATATTTGACAACCAGATGCTGGCCCAGGCCGCTTTCTTCGGATTCAGGATAGGCGAGATAACCGCGCCGTCCAGATATACGAAGGAATCTTCCTCCATAGGATTCCCGAGAAGCGTAAGGTACGGTTTAGGCGTGCTTTCAACGGCCGTGACATTCATGCTCAATAAGATCGGCATCGGTAAATCCGCAATATTCGATGCAAACGGCAAAAAACTCGAATGCTGAAACCGTCGCAAAAAACATTTTTAGCCTTCTCCGCATTGAGCGTGCTGTTTATATGCCTCAGGCTTAAGACACTGGGGCATCTGTTGATGTGGGACGAGGCCCTGAACATTCTCTCCCTGAGAAATTTTCTGGCCAATGCCCGGTATGAGCCGTTTTACTGGTATTACTGGTTTCATCCCCCTTTGTACATGTTTTTCGCCAAATGGCTTGGCCCTTTTGCGGCAGGTTTCGATGTGAGAGTTGAGGCGCTGTCCCTTGTTTTTTCATACACGGCATTTACCGCGATGTATTTTTTAAGCAAACGGATCGGAGGCGCGGGGTACGCATTGTTATGCTGCTTTTTTCTGTGTTTTATGCCGGGCGCTATCGGTTACGCCTCATGGGTTAAGAGGGACGGGCTTGCCGCGGCCCTGGGCTATGCGGCAGTGTTTGTTCTTCTTGAAAAGAGATTTTTCCTGTGTTCGGTATTGCTTGGCTTTTCGCTCCTGGCAAAGGAAAACGCGGTATTTTTTATCCTGGCGGCCTCAATAATGGTGCTGATAATGGCGGAAAAGAAAAGCTTCCCTAAACTGGCGCTCATGTATTCCGTTATATTCATCATGACATCATGGTGGTATGTTTTTTTCAGCACAATGACGCACAGTTTTCGGGATGCCTATTTTCTCGAGGGGACCTATCTGAGCGGGGGCTGGACGCAGTCGGCTTTATATTATTTTGGTAAACTGATACCCGATGCGGGGATCCCCGTTATTGTGCTGTCGTTGGCCGGAATATGTTTCGCGCTGTATAACGCGATAGTCAGGCGGGAGCGCCCCTGGGCGGTACCGGTAGTCGTGTGTTTTTCGGTATATGTCCCGATATCTTTTCTGGTAGTTTCCAAGACCCCGTGGCTTGTGATTTCAGGTTTTCCGGCTCTGGCAATGCTGTCCGGAGCCGGGGTGTTATGCCTGTTTCATTTGAAAGGGAAATCAGCGCTTATAAAAATACCCGCCTTGGCCCTGGTTTTCCTGACAACGGTTTATGCGGGGATCGGCTTCAGGTACGATAAATATCACATGGCGACATACCCCAACGGCTGGCCAGGGGCGGCATCGTCAAGGGCCCTGGCCATGTTTCTTAATGACAGAATGGGAGAGGATGACAAGTTGGTAATTACGGAATTCGCATACTGGAAAATGCCGATATGCCCTGTTTTTATCTATTATTGGACGCCGCGTTCCGCCGGATCGGCACCCAACGGATGGTCGGCCGATGATTTTGCGGGTAATATCCTTATAAACAAGTCCTCCTGGCTGGCTGTAGCCAACTCGCCTGATCCGGATCATAATTTTAACGGGCTTGTCGCGGATTTAGCCGGTATTCTCGGCGAACCCGTGAAAGTGGGCTGGTCTTATGTATGGGATACCCGGGCGTTCGTTAAAGGGGAAGATGACAAATAATAGTAATTCCTTTGCGCCGGGGAGGCGATCTGATAATGTAAAATATTGTGGACGCTTTTAATGTCATTCCCATGGAAATGGGAATCTAAAAAGTTCTTTGAAATGTAAATAAAAATGGCATACCATTAATGGTTGTTGTTGATCAAAACAGTGACCATTAACCGGGGCAAAGCCCCAGAGGAGGTATGCCATGAGAAGCGTTAACTTCTCGAAAGACAGTTTACCAATACAATATCAATATTTAAAGAGGAATTTACGGGAATTGGGTATCCTTGCCAATCTCGATGATTTTGAGCAAAAAGCCCATAGAGCCATCGAGCGGCTTATGCAGGATGACATCTATGAGGAATTCAAGCTGCAAATAGGCGCTGACAGATACGAACACGCCTCCTCGAGAATCGATGAACGTAAAGGTGAATACCAAAGATTCTTTACTACGACTTTCGGAACGAGCAGAATAATGATACCAAGAACCCGGGACGGCCTTAAGATACATTACTCGCTCTTTGATAAGTATCAAAGACGGCAGAAGAAGTTCGATAATATGGTCATATTATCAATGATCCTAGGATTATCGACGCGTAAACAAAGAAAATTCTTTAAATCTTTCATAGGAGATAGCGTAAGTCACGCTACGGCATCCAAGCTTCTAAACAATCTTGAAGGAGATTTAAAAGAATTCCGGACAAAGAGGATAGAGGATAAATACAAATATATCCTGGTAGACGGCCTCTGGATCCATATAAAAGAGAAAACAATAAGAAAAAGGCCTATTATATTTGTCCTTGGCATAACATTAGATAACAAGGAAGAGCTATTAGCCTTTAAATTAGCCAAAGGTGAATCAGAGGCTGAGGTAACCCCCATATTAAACGATCTATACAGACGCGGCTTAGAAGGAAAGCATCTTAAGGTGGCAGCCTCAGATGATGCCGGCGGCATAAAAGCAGCCATAGACATGGTATATCCATATGCTAAATGGCAACTTTGTTCTACGCATAAACTAAGGAATGTATCTAAGAACATAAAACATAAGAAGGTCAACCGCAAGAAAATGATGAAAGAGGCCTCAAAGATATACAAGGCAAAGACAAAGAACGTGGCTATAAAGCGATTTAATAGATTCTCTGATAAGTGGAAAGACAAGGAGCCCAAGGCAGTCCGATGTTTTAGAAAAAAGTTTAATGATACGCTTACATATTATGACTTTATGGATGATAAGAACTTCATAAGCACAACAAATCACTTAGAGCGGGATCTTGAGGAAATAAGAAGGCGCATAAAGATACAAGGTTATTTTAAAAACGAAAAAAGCTTAAATCTTTGGATATTTGGCATAATAAGCCAATCCAAAGAGGAGCAACAACCTGAGGATATGCCTAATTACACATTTACTTTAGTCAAAGAACCTTTTATAGATTCCCGCTTACGCGGGAATGACAAATATGAAAGCGCCCAATTATCTTGACATTACT
>JBDRBZ010000129.1:0-9716 GCA_043822175.1 Candidatus Omnitrophota bacterium | reverse complement strand
CGCCCCGCTCCCCCTCCCTCCCACACCACGACAGAGACCGCTACGGTAATTTTCGATTAGACAGACATGTAAAGCCTTGTTTTGTTTATTTCCTCCATGGATAGAGTTGTATAAGTGAGCGATAAGCCGTTTGCGGAAGGGGCAAAAATCGCATTGAAGGCAACCCCTTCCGCAAACGGAAACGAAAGAGCGATGCTTGATCCTATGGTATAATATATACCCATGAAGACATATATTGACTGCGTGCCGTGCTTTTTCAGCCAGGCGCTCAGGGCCGCGAGGATCGCGGGTGCCGGGGAGAGGGCGCAAAAAGAAATTCTCGACAAAGTCGCCCGGGCCCTGCCCGGATTCTCCATGAACTCATGTCCGTCTGAAATGGGCCGCATACTGTACCGGATAGTAAGAGAGGTGACCGGGGTCAATGACCCATACCTCAAGCTTAAGCGCGACAGCAACAGGGAGGCTCTTAAGGTGTACGGCCTTCTCAAGAAGCGCGTCGCGCGGTCGAAAGACAGGCTGCTTGCTGCGGTCCAGCTGGCGATAGCCGGCAATATCATTGACTACGGGGCCAACTCTTCGCTTAACGTCGCGCGCGAACTGACACGTATTCTCAAAGAAGAAAACAGGATAATCAGGGGCGAAAACAGCCGCCTGTTTGTGTATAGGTCTTTCAGGGCCGCGGTTAGGAAAGCCGAAAAAGTGCTTTATATAGGCGATAATTCCGGCGAGATAGTCTTTGACAGGATACTGCTTGAGGAAATAAAAAACGCCGGCCGGCCCAAAGAAATCATTTTTTCGGTGAAGGGCGGGCCCGTCATAAACGACGCGCTTAAGGAAGACGCTGTAATGTGCGGGATAGATAAAACCGCCAAGGTCATTTCAAACGGCGTTGACGCGCCCGGGGCCATACTGCGCCTCTGCTCGAAAAAATTCCTCAAAGTGTTTAACAGAGCCGATATTATTATAAGCAAAGGCCAGGGCAACTTCGAGGCCCTGTCCGGAGATAAAATGGCCGCGGGCAGGCCCGTATTCTTTCTGTTTGTGGTAAAGTGTCCGGTATCGTCAAAGCACATGGACTGCGGCATGGGAAGCATCATCCTGTCGCGCCGTCCGGTCAGATAATATCCTGCGTTATTGCTTCAGACGGGATTCGAAATAGCTGATTTTATTTAAAACAGATTCGTTACCCGGGAAATCTTTTAACACCCGCTCGTACAGTTTAAGCGCTTTATCCGGGGAGCCGGTTTTGTCGTAGCATTCGGCAAGGGGCACGTATACGGTGCGCCGGTCAAACTTGTCGTAGTGTTCCGCTTCACCAAGCCGCACTGACTGCTCAAGGTGCTTTATGGCGTTCCGATAATCTTTCTGATCATAGTAAATGACCCCGGCAGTCCTGTTGAGGGCCCATGATTCGGGGTTGTTGTTGATGCCATCCCTTAGAAGGTCGAGCGCTTTTTCAGGCTGCCCGAGCCTTGAGGCCAGCCAGTAAGCCCCTGTGTCATACGCGGTTATATTGTGGGGGTTGAGTTTTACGGCGTAATATATCCATGGGAGCACTTCCTTTGAATCCTTGCCTGACAGGTGCCGGTGTTCGGTGATGTCTATGGCTTGCCCTATTCTTAACAAGGGGTTTTCAGAAACAGCGCTTTCAGCATGATGATGATGATGATGATGATGATGGGCGGTCTCATCGGAATCAGGCGCCTGCCTGTCAGATGCCAGAGTTGTAAGGCAGTTCTTCTCCCCTTCATCATGCATGTGATACATTCCGCCGTGGAAATACACATCCGCCTCGAGGTAAGACATGTCTGACAGAAAACTTCTGAACTCGCCGAACATCCTGTACATGACGTCATGGTCAAGGCTGTAAACGCCTTTGTCTATGAGAAAATGCTGCCTGTAGGCGTCCACATTGGCCGCGATAGTCATTACCGCGAATGCCGCTATGACTATGATAAGAGTAGTTTTCATCAGACGGTTACAAACACCTTTTTCTGAACATAAGGCATGTTATGTATATGAGAATGCCGACATAAATCAGCGTATATGCCGTTATGGACAGGAATACCCAGAGAGGCAGGGGATCCCACATGTGCACGAGCCGTGTCTTGAGGTCATAAAACTCAAAGTGCGGCATAAGAAAATAAATCGCGTTATACAAAAAAGACGCTTTCTCGGGCACTTCGGTAAGCATATCCCTGAGCTGGTTGTTGTATGCCGAGATCGCGAAGTAAAGAAGAAAAGTCAGCGTTATGTTGGCGGACAGGGTGACAAAAAGGCTTAAAAAAAGCGATATCGCCGCCATGAAAGCCAAAAGATAGAGAGAGCATATGTACGCCTCAATGATCAGGACCGGGTCGGCGAATTCCCCGATCCTCTGTATCGCGGCGACGTATACGGCGAAAAAGACCGTGAACGCGAAAAACCCCACGAGCAGGCTCCCGGCGTATTTACCGACGACAAACTCGGTCCTGGATACGGGCTTCGCGAGCAGGGGGTATATTGTCCTGGACTCGATTTCCGACGGTATCTGCTTCGCCGCGAAAGAGATAGTGATGATAAGGCAAAAAAGGATTATAAGCGTATAGCCCGCGTCTTTTATATAGCGGGACGCGTCCTCGACCCCGAAAAAGGATTTGTTGAAAAAGAATATAAGGAGCGCGACCAGCAGGATCAGGAAGACGTAGAAATCCTTTTTTCTTATGAGTTCTTTGAATGACTGTGCCGCCAGTATCGCGATTGCCCGCATTATGCCTCCGTCTCCCTTACCATGTCGAAAAAATATTTCTCGAGCGACACATGCTGGCCTTTCTCATCCAGCAGGTTTTTCGGGTGGGTGAGTTTGAGTAAAGTCCCGTTCTTCAGTATGGCAACCCTGTCGCAGATGATTTCCACCTCCGAAAGCTCGTGGGATGAGAAAAATATGGTCTTGCCTTTGCTTTTAAGTTTAAGAATGGTGTCGCGCATGTTCATCTTTGAAATAGGATCAAGACCGGTTGTCGGCTCGTCAAGGATGAGCAGCTCGGGGTCGTTTATAAGCGCCTGCGCGAAGCTTACCTTCTGGAGCATGCCTTTGGAGAATGTGCGCATGAGCCGGCCCGCGTGCTTTTTTAAACCCACAAGCTCAAGCAGTTCTTCGGACCTTTTCGCGATCCCGGCCCGGGATATGCCGAACAGGGATCCGTAAAACGCCAGTATTTCGCGCGGGGTAAGGTACCAGTAATAATTGGCCACTTCGGGCATGTATCCCACGCCGCGCATGGACAGATAGGAGATGGGTTTTCCGAACAGGCGCGCGCTGCCCGAGGTGGGCACGATTATGCCGAGCAGAGTTTTTATAGTAGTGGTCTTGCCCGCGCCATTCGGGCCTAAAAAGCCAAAGATCTCCCCCTTATCTATAGAAAAAGTAATGTCCCGTACGGCATGGACTTCATCGGCCCGTTTTTTGCCGTACGTAACTGAAAGGTTTTCTATTTCCAGAATGTTTGCCATCGTGTAAAGTATTGTACCACCGGCGGATAAAAAAATAAAGTCCAAGTTTGCGCGTGCCCGCGAAAAGGCCGCTTTGAATCAATCCCCCGCAGAAACCCCCGGGCTTTATCCCGAGTGATGAATGCCCTTATGAAATCTCTGCTCGGGAGGGGGCCCTGGCCTTCAGGCCGGGGGGCTCCACGCGGTATCCACTTCGATCCTCAGCTGTTTTTCGGCATCAACGATGTCGCGGTTGATAAGCGACAGTGTTTTCTTTATTTTTTCCTTCAGCCCCTGCGGGGTGCGCGTGTCGAGTATTTCCCTCAGTATCTGTATGCACATCCTGAAATAACGGATAATCTCGCCTTCGTCGGCGTCCGTATAGCGCAGCATCTTGTCGAAGGCATCCCCCCGCATCCATGACTCGAGGCACGCGGAGAGGTGAAAGAAAAAATTCTTGGACAGGTCCGTTATGCCGTGTTTCTTTTCCACATAGTGCACATGGTACATGAGGTGCTCTGTCATGTCCTGGAGCGCCCTCGTTTTTCTGTCGAGGCGCGGCCTCTCGGCGCCTTTCCTCGGCTCGAATACCATGGCGATGCAAAGTATCCCCAGTTCTTCCGCCGACAGGCCGTTGAAAAGGCCCTTTTCATAAAGTTCGGAAAGAGGCAGCTCGTAGCCGTGAATGTTGCTGGCGAACACCCCCTTTTCGGTAAGCCGGCCGTCGCGGATATATCCGAGCTCTTTCATGAGGGCTACTTTAGCGTGAAGCGCGGCCAGGACGCGGTCTCTCGATTTTTTTGTCTCGCGAAAAAAATGGAACGATAAAGGGTATATGTCGTAGATCTTTTCGTTGAACCGCTCGTACAGGTTGAGCACTGTCGCGTACGATAGATTGAACCTGCTTCTCACATTCTCGTACCGGCCGTATATGATGGTTTTCAGTTCCGGGAACGTGATGTAGTTCGGATTGACCCTGTTGTAAACGAATCCTTCCTCGTCTATGCCGCGCCGTCCGGCCCGGCCAGCCATCTGGTAGAAATCGCGCGTGCGCATCGCCCTGTGGAAGCGCCCGTAAAATTTCCGTAATTCGTCGAAAACTACGGTGCGCGCGGGCATGTTTATGCCGAGGGCGAACGTCTCTGTCGTGAAAATGATCTTGATGAGGCGGCTTGTGAAAAGGCGTTCGACAACCTCTTTAAGCGTGGGCAGCATGCCGGCGTGGTGGTATGCTATGCCGCGCTCGATGAGCGGCTGCAGGTTGAGGGCGCTCTTTTCGTCGGTCAGGCCGAACTTCCGGCACAGGTCCAGGTAAAGGGCCGATATCCTGTCTTTTTCATCATCGCTAAGGAAATCGAAGCCGGCTATTTCTCCGGCGAGGTATTCACACCTGCGCCTGCTGAACACGAAATATATGGCAGGCAGGCGGAGGTTTTCTTTCAGGTGTCTTATCAGGGAATCGGTCCTGTTGGGTTTAAGGCCTTTTTTAAGGAAACGCCTGCCCTGATGGTAGTAGAACATTTCCCTGGCAAAGCCGTGCCGAACCTTATTTATATTGTCGAGAATCATGCCGTGGCACTGGTAATAGAAATGAAGCGGCACGGGCCTTTTCTCCTCCGTTATGACCCGCATGGGTTTCTGGTGGATGGACTCGAGCCATGCCGCGAATTCCCTCATGTTGGGTATGGTAGCCGACAGGGCAAGCATGTTCATGTGCTTGGGCAGGAATATGAGGGATTCTTCCCATACCGTGCCGCGTTCGTAATCGTCCAGATAGTGTATCTCGTCGAATATTATCCAGGAGTATGCGGCGAGGCTTTTGTCTGATTCGAGAATTTTGTTCCTGAATATCTCGGTCGTCATTATGAGAATGGGCGCGTCCGGGTTTATGCTCACGTCTCCCGTGAGGATACCGATCTTGTCGCCGTAAGAGCCCTGAAAATCCCTGTATTTCTGGTTCGACAGAGCCTTTATCGGGGCTGTGTACACGGCGCTTCTGTTTTTAGCGAGACAGTCCTCGATCACGTATTCGGCTATGACGGTCTTGCCGGCGCCCGTCGGGGCCGACACTATCACGGAGTGGCCCTCTTTTATGCAGTCGATGGCTTTCTGCTGAAACGCGTCGAATGTAATGGGAGGCCTGTTTTTCATAGTCTTTCAGGAATTGTTCACACTGTTATTGAAATACGCCTGAAATCGTGTTATTTTATTATATCACGCTTTGTGCGCAGATGAAAGCCAAGGAGTTAAATGTGCCGCGGGATGTAATCAGGGATTTGCTGAAGTACGGGCAGAGCGTATGGCTGGACAATATCAGCCGGAAGCTCCTGGACAGCGGGGAATTGCGCGGCATGATAGACAAAGGCGTGGCCGGCCTTACCTCAAACCCCACCATTTTCGAGAAATCAATAGGCGCCGGGAGCGATTATGACGCGCTTATCGCAGATCTGGCGTCGCGGGGGAAATCTGTTTTCGAAATCTACGATGACCTTACCGTAAGGGATGTCCGCGACGCCGCCGGCCTTTTCATGGAAGTGTATGAGGAAACCTGCGGAGGGGACGGGTATGTGAGCCTCGAGGTGAACCCTGACCTGGCCGAATCCGCCGGGGATACGGTGGTTGAGTGTAAAAGGCTGGCCGCAAAGGTTGACAGGAAGAACGTGATGTTTAAGATCCCTGCGACAGACGCGGGGTTCGAGGCGGCGCGGGAGCTTTTAGCCCAAGGCATAAACATAAATCTCACGCTGATATTCTCTGCCGGGCAGTATGTCAGGGCCGCGGAAACGTTCCTGGGCGGGCTCGGGGAATACGTTGCGAAGGGCGGCAGGGCCGGGGATGTGGCCTCTGTCGCGAGCGTGTTTGTGAGCAGGATAGACACGGCCGTTGACAGGATGCTCGGCGAGCGCGCGGCAAAAGACCCGCGCGGCGCGGCCTTGATTAACTCCCTTAAAGGCAGAGCGGCCGTGAGCAATTCAGGCGTTATTTACGGCAGGTACTGCGGCATATTCTCGCAGGACCGGTTCAAGCGTTTGGAAAGAGCGGGCGCCCGCCCGCAAAGGGCGCTCTGGGCTTCTACGGGCACGAAAGACCCCGCCTACAGCGATATAAAGTATGTCACCGAACTGATCGGGAAAAACACGGTCAACACCGTGCCCGATAAGACGCTTTACGCGTTTCTGGATCACGGCGCCGTCGCCGAGGCGTTGACGCCGGACCCGGGGGAAGCGGAAAATATTCTGAAAGATCTTTCCGGCGTCGGCATAGACGTTGATTCTGTATGCTGTATTCTCCTGAAAAAAGGCCTGGACGCTTTTCAGGAATCGTTCCGTCTTCTGCTTAAAACGATAGAGACGAAGGCAGGAACACTGAGCAGAGAAAGGGTGCGGTAGGACTCTTGACGGTAGCGGTTACATTCTGCGGCGGCGCGAGAACTGTAACGGGTTCGATGCACCTGGTGTCCACAAACCTGTCCAACATCGTGTTGGACTGCGGCCTGTTTCAGGGGCGCAGGGACGAATACTACCTCGTAAACTCATATTTCCCGTTTGACCCCCAGGGCCTTGACGCGTGCGTGCTTTCGCATGCCCACATAGACCATTGCGGGAACCTCCCCACCCTCATAAAGCGAGGATTCAGATCTACCATATACTGTACGCCGGCGACAAGGGATCTCTGTAAGTACATGCTGCCCGACTCGGGCTATGTGCAGGAAGAGGATATAAAGTATGTGAATAAAATAAACAAACGGCGCGGCCTGCCGGCGCGTTATCCGCTTTACACGAAAAATGAGGCGGAAAAGGCGTTTAAATATTTCAGGACACTTGATTATCATAAACCCCTTCCTATAACCAAAGACATATGCCTTACCTTTTATGAGGCCGGGCATATCCTCGGGTCGGCGATACCCGTGCTCGACATCAAAACCGGCAAAAAAGACATACGGGTGGCTTACGCGGTCGACCTGGGCAGGATAAACATGCCGCTATTAAGGAACCCCGAGGTGCCGAGCAATATCGATTACCTTTTTATCGAGAGCACTTACGGCGGAAGGCTCCATGAAGACATGGAAAAGGCCGAGAAGATATTCGCCGACGCCATAAACAGGACGGCGAAGCGCGGCGGTAAGGTCATAATACCCTCTTTCGCGCTCGAGAGGACACAGCTTATCGTATTCTTCATATGCGATCTCATGAAAAGGAAGGTAATAAAAAAAATGCCGGTTTATGTCGACGGCCCGCTTGCGGTCAACGTGACAAAGGTGTTCAGGAGCAACTGGCAGTATTTCGATGAGATGGTGCAGATGGCGTTTAAAAATCAGGAAGACCCCCTCGGGGCCGACAATGTTACCTATATACACAGCGTGAATGAGTCACGGAAGATACACGAGATAAACAGGCCCTGCATTATCGTATCCGCCTCAGGCATGTGCGAAAACGGCAGGATACTCCACCACCTTAAGAACAATATCGAGAATCCTCACAATACGGTGATCAGCATAGGCTTCATGGCCAAGGACACGCTCGGCCGCAGGATCGTTGACAAAAGCGATAGCGTGCGTATCTTCGGCCGGCCGTACGACCTCAAGGCCGAGGTCGTCGTCATGAACGCGTTCAGCTCGCACGCCGACAGGCACGGGCTCATGCGGTACGCGCTTGAATGCAGCGAACGGCTGAAACAGGTGTTCATTGTGCACGGCGAACCCGAGCAGTCCGAAACCCTGCGGACCGCCCTAAAAAAACGCCTTGACATCAAAATCTCCATCCCTGCCAAAGGCGACATCGTCTACCTCAAGTCCTAGACACCCGGACACCAGGTGGCGCTTTTCGTAACCCACGCGTGCTCAATAGATTGCGCAACAAATACGAGATGCCATGGTCGGGCATTTTGTGATCACGCGAGCCCATCCCCGGGTTAGGTGCTTGTAAACGTTACAGGGCGGCAAGGTTACCAGAGAACGTCTTTTTTTACTTTTACTTGTAAGACAATAAACAAACGGATACGCCGGTATTTTGTTTTATAGGCGATTTAAAAAAGGGGGAAAGATGAATATGGTTAGCGCGGGGGATACTGCCTGGGTTCTGATTTCATCAGCATTAGTTTTACTGATGACTCCGGGATTGGCTTTTTTTTACGGCGGCATGGTAAGGAGAAAAAATATATTAAGTATTCTAATGCAGTGTTTTATCGCCTTATACCTGCTTAGCGTGAATTGGATACTTTTCGGATACAGCCTGTCTTTCGCGCCGGGCAGGGGGTTTTGGGGGGGCTTGAGCTGGTTTGCGTTAAACGGCGTAGGGGTAGAGCCTTACGCGGCTTACGCCGCGACCGTTCCTCATCAAGCCTTTATGATATTCCAGTCTATGTTTGCGGTAATTACGCCGGCTTTGATCATCGGCGCCTTCGCGGAACGAATCAAGTTTTCCGCGTTTTTGGTTTTTACGCTCCTGTGGGCGACTTTTATTTATGATCCTCTCTGCCACTGGGTCTGGGGCGCCGGAGGGTGGCTGAAGGAGTTGGGCGTTCTTGATTTCGCCGGGGGGATCGTTGTCCACACGAGCGCCGGGGTTGCCGCTTTAGTAGCCGCCATTATAATAGGAAAAAGAAAAAATCTCAAGCATATCCCGGTACCGCATAATCTTCCCCTGGTAATGCTGGGCACGGGGCTGCTTTGGTTCGGCTGGTTTGGTTTCAACGCCGGCAGCGCTTTAGGGGCGAACGGGTTGGCGGTCAGCACCTTTGTGGTGACAAATGCCGCCGCCGCGTCCGCGGGGCTGGTTTGGGCGATTCTGGAATGGGTCCGCAACGGCAAACCCACGGTATTCGGCATAGTGACGGGCTCTGTCGCCGGCCTGGCTACGATCACTCCTGCGTCGGGGTTCGTAAGCCCGGCAGCCGCTTTAGTAATAGGGATGTTCGCCAGCATAGTATGTTTTATAGCCGTCGCGGTTATTAAACCCAAGTTCGGTTATGACGATTCGCTGGATGTCTTCGGCATACATGGCCTCGGAGGGATCCTTGGTACTTTGTCTGCGGGATTATTTGCTTCTACTTCTTATTTTTGTCGCTTAATATGAATTCGCCCGGATTGACAGGCTCGAACTTTACCGCGCGGTCCATGACAAGCTCGATCGCCTTTTCTTCATTCGCGGGGGCGGCTTCTCCGGATTTCAGGAACGGCTTGGAATCCTTCAACAGGTCTTTTCTGGGAATAACGGTATTTGTCGCGCTGTCCCATTTAAGGGGTG
>JBDRBZ010000128.1:0-17035 GCA_043822175.1 Candidatus Omnitrophota bacterium | reverse complement strand
CTGGGCGGGCTGTTTCATCTTTTCAATCATTCGATTTTTAAATCGCTCCTGTTTCTGGATTCAGGGGCGGTAGAGTACGCGGCAGGCACGCGCGATCTTAAAGAGATGGGCGGCCTTTCGGAACGCATGCCGGTTACCGGCGCCACGACCATGATAGCGTCGATGTCCATAGCGGGAATACCGCCTTTTAACGGTTTCTGGAGCAAACTGATAATCATTGTCGCGGCCGTGCAGGCCCACAGGTACGGATACGCGGTGTGGGCCGTTATCGCGAGCGTGCTGACACTGGCGTCATTCATGAAAGTCATGAAGTACGGTTTCTTCGGTAAGATTAAGGAAAAACTGGAAACTGTCAGGGAAGTGCCGGTATTTATGAAGCTGTCCATGATAACGCTGGCGGTGGTATGTATAGCAGGCGGGTTACTTATATTGTCGAATATAAACGCTGTATTCCTAAACCAGGCGGCAGAGGTCCTGGTGAACGGTACGCGGACGGCCGTGGATATTTTTAAGGGAATAAGCTGATAGTAGGGGCGTTATAGATGAAAAGCAAAATCATACTGTTTATCATAGCGTTTATCGCCTGGGCCATGCTTAACTGGGTGCCTGACTGGGAGCATCTGTTGGTAGGATTTTTTGTGGCCCTGCTTGTGGCGTATATAACCGGCGATATGTTCATACAGAATCCCGGGAAACTGAAGCACCCGTTAAGGTACTGGTATTTCTGTTTTGAGTATTTACCCGTGTTTTTGTGGGAGGTCATTAAGGCGAATATCGATGTCGCGGTCAGGGTGGCCAATCCGGCCCTGCCCATAAATCCCGGCATAGTCAAGATTAAGACATCGCTTACTTCCGATACGGCGCTCACGTTTCTGGCCAATTCAATAACGCTTACGCCCGGCACGTTGTGCGTCGATATCGACAAGGATGACAGCGTCCTGTACATCCACTGGATTGATGTCAGGGCAAAGGATGTAGAGGGCGCCACAAAGATTATCGCCGAACGTTTTGAGAGGATACTCAGGAAAATTTTCGAATAGGAGAGGCGCGATGCAGGATACGAAGACAAAAAATATTACAACATGGCTCATAGGCACAATCGCGCTTTTGGGGCTTGTGCTGGTTATTCTTTTTAAGCCGCTGCCTTTTCTCTTCTATCCTGATCTGCCGCATGTGGGTTTTGTGAGAAGGGCGACTTACATACTTATATTGGCCTGTTTTTTAAGCCTTTACCGCATATGGAAGGGGCCTACGGGAGCTGACCGGGTAGTGGCAGTCGATATTCTCGGAATAATGATCGTGGGCCTGTGCGCTGTGCTGACGATATCCACGCACAGGTCGTGGTACATGGATATAGCTATTGCGTGGTCGCTGCAGAGTTTTATCAGCACGCTGGCGCTTTCAAAGTATCTTGAGGGAAAAGGTTTCGAAGAGTAAAAAGGGGTTGTCATGGCTGACGCGATAGGTCTGGGTTTCATAATAGTAGGGCTTATATTCGATGTTTTCGGCGGGCTCGGCCTTGTGAGGCTGCCGGACGTGTACAACCGCCTCCAGGCGGCCACAAAATCCGTGACACTCGGCACCTGCAGCATACTTTTCGGGACATTCCTTATCATAGGATTTACCGCGGCGGGTATGAAGTGCCTGCTGTGCATAGTGTTTCTTATTCTGACGTCGCCCGTTGCCGCGCATGCCGTGGCCAGGGGCGCGCACAGAACGGGCATCAAGCTCTGTGACGGGAGCGTGGTGGATAAATACGCCGAGGACAAAGAAGGCGAAAGCGACAGGGTATAAGAAAGGGATTAACGAAAATGCGTTTACCCAAGATCAGGGAAATAATCGAGGCAGTGAAAGCGCTTATAAGAGGGCCGTATACTTCGAAATTTCCCAAGGCGCCGCATGTGGCGCATAAAAATTTCAGGGGCCAGCCCAAGTTTGATGAAGCGAAATGTGTGGGATGCCTTACGTGTGAAGAGGTGTGCCCTGTGAACGCTATCGATCACAGGGATGTAACCGAAAACGCGCCAAACGCCAGGCGGACCATGATACATTATACGGATACGTGCATTTTCTGCGGCCAGTGCGAGGCCGCGTGCATAGCGGATAAATCGGGAATAAAGCTCTCCAATGACTGGGAGCTTTCTTTCTTTGACCGGAAAAAAGCGTACGAAACCATAGACAAAGAACTGCAGCTCTGCGAGATATGCGGTTCGCCTATAGCCTGCAAAGACCACCTTAAATGGATAGCCGAAAAAATAGGGGAACTCGCGTTCTCGAGCCCCACGCTGTATATTTCCCGCCTGAAGAGTCTGGGCATCGCCGATGACAATATTATTTCGGCCCTGAGGCATGACGGCCGTTCTGATAGGGTTAAGATCCTTTGCGCCCGCTGCAGGAGAGAGACCACCCTCACGACTAAAGAGTAACCGGCCGGGCATGGGTGCTTACGAAGACCGCTTTCCGCCGCCTTTATTAACAGGACTTTTTTATGACGCTTGAGAATATTCTGAAAGGCACCGTTGTTATCGTGGGTATAGGAAACATCTTAAGGGGCGACGACGGTTTCGGCCCGGCGCTCGTAAGCGCGCTTAAAGGCAGGACGCGGGCGGTTTTGATCGACGCTGGGGTCTCCCCGGAGAACTGCACGGGATTGGTAAAGAAGGCCGCCCCGGATACCGTGGTCCTCGTCGATGCCGTGCACATGGACCTTGAGCCGGGCGAGTGCAGGATACTCGGGGAAGAAGACATTCTGAAGACTGGGTTTTCAACGCATGACGCCTCGCAGAACATGTTCATGCAGTACCTGAAGAGTGAGACGGGCGCCCGCATATATATGCTGGGCCTGCAGCCGGCGACCGTGGCGCTGGGGTCGGGCATGACTGAGAAAGTGAGCGCGGCGGTGCCGGAAATAGCGGATAAGATAGAGGGTATTTTAAATGCATGAGACGCACATTATTGAGCCGATAATAAAAGGTATATCAAAGCACGCGATGGAGGAAGGGGCAAAGTCGGTTAAGCGGGTGAGGCTTAAGATAGGTGAATTTATGGGCATAAAAGAGGAATCGTTCCGCGAGACCTTTAAAGTGCTGGCCAAGGGGACCATGCTCGAGGCCGCTGAGCTTGAGATCACGTATTTTCTCGCCTCCAGGGTTGAAGTCGTTGCGTTTGATATAGAATAACATGACTACGATACTGGCCTTAGGGGCTGATATAAAAACGGGACCCCTCATCTCCGGAAGAGGGGGTTTTATACAGGGGCCTGATACGGGAGATCTCGCCGACGCGGCCAATTTTAACGCCTTCAGAAAAAGTGTGAACAGGCTCATCAGGACGAGCCGGACCGTTCCGCAAGTCATAGCCTGCGATCTCCATCCCGGATATTTTTCGTCCGGGTTAGCCGCTGAACTGTGCCGCGGCATAAAAGGCTCGAGGCTTCTCAGGGTACAGCATCACCACGCGCATATCGCGAGCGTGATGTGGGAGCGCGGTGTGCGCGGGCCTGTGATAGGGGTGTCTTTTGACGGCACGGGGTACGGCGCCGACGGAAACATGTGGGGTGGCGAGTTTTTGATAGTGGATGGGACGGGATTCAGACGCGCCGCCCACCTCAAGTACAGGATGATGCCGGGCGGCGACATTGTGGTGCGTGAGCCGTGGCGCATGGCGCTCAGTTTTCTCGGGGAAAAGGGCGCGTGCCTTCTGGAAGGCGTAAAGGCAGCCGAGATAAAGGCTGTTTTGTCGATGATGGCCCGGGGAGTAAATTCGCCTTTGAGTTCGAGCGCCGGCCGCATGTTTGACGCGGCTGCCGCCCTTACCGGCGTGTGCGGGCGCGCTTCGTATGAGGCAGAGGGGCCGATCAGGCTCGAGGCCCTGCGGGAGGAAGGCGGGCGCGGCGCGTATGATTTTGGTATCTCGCGGTCCGGGGATTGTTATATAATAGACACGGACGGCATATTCAGAGGGATAGCCGGGGACGTTAAAAAGGGCGTCAGCCCGGGGCGCATATCCGCAAAGTTCCATAATTCGGCTGTCGCGATTATAATCGGCGCTGCCGGCAGGATTCGTAAACGTTTTGGGGTTAAAAACGCTGTTTTGAGCGGCGGCGTATTTCAGAATAAATTTCTTATGTCCGGGACGGTAAAGAAGCTCGGGAAGGCCGGCTTTAAAGTGTACGCGAACAGGGATCTTCCGGCGAATGATCTCAATATAGCCGCGGGCCAGTTTTTTGTGGCGCAAAATCTTTTGCGGAAAAAAAAGATATAAGGGGACGTATGTGTTTAGCGGTTCCGGCGAGGATAAAGGGCATAGAGGGCGATATCGCGCTCGTGGATTTCGGCGGTGTGACCCGGAAAATATCGCTCGGGATTATCGGTGACGCGCGGCTCGGGGATTATGTGCTCGTGCACGCCGGTTTTGCCATAGGCAAGGTAGGGCGCGAAGAGGCAGAGGACACGCTCAAACTTCTCAGGGAGTTGAGCGACGCTTCGAGGGAGGATGGCATTGGCTGAGAAAGTCGGCCCGGCCGCAACGCGGAAGATACGACTCATGGAAGTATGCGGGACGCATACCATGGTGATCGCGAGGATGGGGCTGAAGAAACTGCTCCCTCCGTCGGTGGAACTGGTGTCCGGGCCGGGGTGCCCGGTTTGCGTCACGCCGGAACATGAGATAGACAGGGCCCTGGCTGTCGCGGAAAAGCCGGGGGTCATTATGGCGACTTTCGGTGACATGATGCGCGTGCCGGGCAGCCGCAAAAGCCTTGCCGACATAAAGGCGTCGGGCGGCGATGTGCGCGTGGTGTATTCCTGCCTTGACGCCCTGGAGATAGCCTCGGAAAACCCGGGCAGGGAAGTCGTTTTCATGGGGGTAGGGTTTGAGACGACCGCGCCTACGGTTGCGGCGACCGTTCTTGAGGCGCGCAGGAAAAGAACAGGCAATTTTTTTATCCTGTGCAATTTTAAAACGGTTTTTCCGGCTTTATCCCATATAGGTTCGTCGAAGAAGCTGAGGGTGGACGGTTTTATATGCCCGGGCCACGTGAGCGTGATTACCGGCAGCCGGCCTTACGAGGCATTTGCCTCGTTATACAAAAAGGCGTGCGTGATAACCGGATTCGGCGACGCCGATGTGCTCAAAGGGGTAAAGCGGCTTATAGAGAAGGTGAAGGAGTCAGATTTTAAGGTTGAGACCGAATATGGCCGGGCGGTTACAAGGCAGGGAAATAAAACGGCCCGGCAAATAATGAACAGGGTCTTCAGGACGGCTGACGCCCGGTGGCGCGGGCTCGGGACAATACCCGAAAGCGGTCTTGCGCTGAAGAAGGAATTCGCGCGTTTCGACGCCGGGCGGCGTTTCCGGGTCAGGGTGCCGGCGGGTAAAACCGTAAAGGGGTGTCTTTGCGGCGAAGTGCTTCAGGGATACAAGTCTCCCGGTGATTGCCGGCTGTTCGGCCGGGCGTGTGTTCCGTCGAGGCCGGTCGGGCCGTGCATGGTATCGTCCGAAGGGACGTGCGCGGCGTATTATAAATACGGGGTGTAACTCATGGGTGACAGGATTACGTTGGCTCACGGGAACGGGGGGCTGCTGACGCATGAACTCGTGGATGTGATGAAGCGGGAATTCTCAAACCGCATCCTGGACGAGCTGGCCGACGCCGCTGAGATGAAAGTGGGCAAATCCAGGCTCGCGTTCAGCACGGACTCGTATGTCATTAAGCCTCTTTTTTTCCCGGGCGGGGATATCGGCAAGCTCGCGGTGTACGGCACGGTAAACGACATATCCATGAAAGGCGCCAGGCCGCTTTTCCTTTCGCTCGGGTTTATCCTGGAAGAGGGGCTCGGGCTGGATGTGCTTAAGAGAATAACGCGGTCTGTCGGCCTTGCCGCGGAAAGGTCGGGCGTGAAAATCGTTACGGGCGACATAAAGGTCGTCGAGAAAGGCGCCGCCGACGGGGTGTTTATCAATACAGCCGGCATAGGCGTGATTGAGCGCCCGGGGGTCTCTATAAGCGGGCGGGCCCGCCCCGGGGACTGTATTGTCATTAACGGGACTATAGCCGAACACGGCATGGCGGTGCTGAACGCCAGGGAGAAGCTCGGATTTTCGTCGGCCATAAAAAGCGATTGCCGCAACCTTAATTTTGTCGCGGAGAGATGCCTCGCTGTTTGCGGGAGTATCGGCTGCATGAGGGACCTCACGCGCGGCGGGCTGGCTACGGCGCTCAACGAGATCGCGGCCGCCTCGAATCTCGGGATAGAGATCGACGAGAAAAGCGTGCCCGTAAGGCGCGATGTCAGGGCGTTATGCGACGTCCTGGGGTTCGACCCGCTGTATGTGGCCAATGAAGGCAAGTTTATAGCGTTTGCGGGGGAAGGGGACGCGCGAAAAGTGGCTAGGGCGATGGGCCGGCCCTCGGCCGTGATAGGCAGGGTAACGCGCGCCCACAGGAGGCAGGTGTATCTACGCACGCGCGCGGGGGCGGACCGCATACTGCCGGCGCTCGAAACAGACCAGCTGCCGAGGATATGCTGAAATATATGAAACCCATAATAGAAAAGATCTCGTTAAGCATGACGCCGTTCGAGATGTACAGTCATTTTTCGGATTGCCCCGACAGCTTTTTTCTCGACAGCGGCATGGACCCGGATAGGCTGGGCAGGTTTTCGTTTATGGGGGTGGAACCGTTCCTCGTCTTCAAATCAAGAGGCCGGGATATAGATGTGGACCTCCAGGGATGGAGGAAGTTATTCAGCGGCAATCCCTTCTGCGTGCTGCGAGACCTGCTTTCAAAATATCAGTCTGACTTCAGGACGGACGACTTCCCTTTCTGGGGCGGGGCGGTCGGATGGTTCTCGTACGACCTTAAGCAATTTACCGAAAAACTGCCTGATACGGCTTCGGAGGACACTGATATCCCGGAGTGCATGCTGGGATTCTACGATACGGTTCTTATCTTCGATAACCTTGCGCAGCGCGCGTTCATTGCCTCGACGGGTTATCCCGAAACAGGGCAAAAGAGGGCGCTTAGGGCACGGGCAAGACTCGCCAGTCTTAAGGACAGGGTCTTGTCGATTGACAGATACGAGTCCGGCTCGCGCGCCGGCGCGGAGCCGGTTCGGTGCCGGGCGCTGACGTCCAATTTCTCCAGGGAGGAATACTGCCGCGCCATACGCGGCGCGAAGCGGTATATAACAAAAGGCGATATCTACCAGGTAAATCTCTCGCAGCGTTTTTCGGCGGTGACTGAGTCGGATCCGTTCCGGATATACGCCGCTCTCAGGAAGATAAACCCGGCCCCCTTCGCCGCGTATCTCAATTTCCGGGATGCGCAGGTGATAAGCGCGTCCCCCGAAAGGTATATCCGGGTCTTTGGAAGAAAAATCGAGACCAGGCCGATAAAAGGAACCAGGCCCCGCGGCGCAACTTCCGTCGAGGATAAGAGGCTGAAAAGAGAACTCGTTTCCAGCGTAAAGGACAGGGCGGAGAACCTCATGATAGTGGACCTTGAAAGGAATGACCTGGGCAGGATTTGCGGGTACGGTTCCGTTAAAGTGAGCGAGTTCATGACGTGCGAGGAATTCCCCACGGTTTTTCATTTAACTTCCACGATTGAGGGGAAATTGCGCAAAGGGGTCGGCCCCGTGGATATTCTTTTAAACTGTTTCCCCGGAGGGTCCATTACAGGAGCGCCCAAGATCCGGGCCATGGAGATCATAGAGGAACTTGAGGGCGTCAAGAGATCGGTGTATACCGGGGCGGCGGGATATATCTCGTTTAACGGCGACATGGACACCTCGGTTATAATAAGGACGCTTTTGCACAGGCGCGGGAAACTGTATTTCAGCGTCGGCGGCGGTATAGTGCATGACTCAAACCCTTCTAAAGAATACGAAGAGACCCTGCACAAGGCCCGCGCGCTCATTCAGGCCATAGGTTACAGTGAACAGGGCGGGGTGTTTACGGCGGTGCCCGCGGAAGTGAGGGGGTAGATGCAGAAGGTATTCCTGAACGGCGAATTTCTCCCGGTAAAAGACGCGAATGTGTCGCTGCTTGACAGGGGGTTTTTGTACGGCGACGGCGTGTTCGAGACAATGCGCGGCTATAACGGGCGCGTGTTTATGCTGGACGCTCATGTCGACAGGCTTTTCGGGGCGCTCGATATTTTAAAGATCAAGACATCATTCGGGAAGAAGGATGTTGCCCAGGCCGTGACAAAGACCGTTTCGGTTAACAGGCTCAAATCCGCGTATGTGAAAGTTATTGTCACCAGGGGGGCCGGTCCGATGGGCATGGGTATCGCGCACTCGGGCAAGCCCACTTGCGCCTGCCTCGCCACACCTCTGGGGACCATAAAGGCGGATACTTATAAAAAAGGCGTGAGTCTGGGCCTTTCATCCGCCCGCAGGAACGAGAAATCGTTTATCGCCGGCATAAAGAGCCTGAATTATCTCGATAATATCCTGGCGAAGGAGGAAGCGCGCGGGACAGAATATTTCGACATGGTCATGCTTAATTCGCGCGGCCTTGTGACCGAGACCACTTCGGCCAATATTTTTATGGTAAAAAACGGCAAGGTCGTTACCCCGCCGGTTTCGGCCGGCATCCTGCCCGGCGTGACGAGACAGGCCGTTATCGGCATAATATCGGCGAATGCAGGCAATACCGTTATCGAGAAGGATATATCCCCGGACATGCTTTACGCCTCAGACGAGATTTTTGTAACAAATTCTGTACTTGAAATAGTTCCTGTAGTAAAATTGGACCGGAAGATGATAGGGAACGGAAGGCCCGGGCCGTTTTCCCGCACGGCCTTGGCTATCTACCGGAAAATGGCGCAATCGGGCCGGGAGGTGTAAATGTGCAGACTCGGGTTGTCTGAGTTGCTGGTCGTACTGCTTGTGGTTGTGCTCCTCTTCGGCGCGGCGAAACTTCCTGCTCTCGGACGCGCGCTGGGCGAGGCGATAAGGGAATTCAGGAAATCGGCTAAGAATCGCGATAAGAAGGGCAGCTAATAGCAGGGGTTTAATCCCTCGCGGAAATCCCCGGACTTTAGTCCGAAGGATGAATACCATTGTGAGATTTCTGCTCGGGAGGGAACGTTGGCCTTTGGGCCGGGGTTCCATACATTTCGGGAGGACTGATGAAACTGGATGATATTACCATATCACGGGCAATAATCGACGAATTTTACGCTAAGCTCGCGGGCAGCCTGGAAACCGACGTATGCATTATCGGCGGCGGGCCGTCCGGCCTGATAGCCGCTTATTATCTCGCGCGCGCGGGGCACAGGGTCAACCTCTACGAGAGGAAGCTCAGTCTCGGAGGGGGGATGTGGGGCGGCGGCATAATGTTTAATAAGATAGTAGTGCAGGAAGAATCCAGAAAGATTCTCGAAGGCCTGAAAGTTAGGCTTAAGGAGTACAAAAAAGGGTATTTTGTCGCGGATTCGGTCGAAACAGTGGGCGCGCTCGCTTATCATGCCGCTAACGCCGGGGCTGACATATTTAACCTCATGAGCGGCGAGGACGTTAGGGTAAACGCGGCGAATGATATAACCGGTCTTGTGATCAACTGGTCCAGCGTGGAGCTGGCCAACCTTCACGTGGATCCCGTTACGGTAGGATGCAAATATCTTGTGGACGCTACCGGGCACGCCTGTGAGGTGGCGAAAATAATCCTGAGGCGTTTGGGAAAAGTGCTGAAGACAGAGACAGGGGACATCATGGGTGAGCGGTCCATGAACGCCGACGCCGCCGAGAGGGTGATAGAGGAAAACACGAGGGAGATATACGCCAATGTCTATGCCTCGGGCATGTCGGCGAACGCGATATTCGGCACCAACAGGATGGGCCCTATTTTCGGGGGCATGCTTTTGTCGGGCAGGAAGGCCGCGGGGATCATTTCCGCTAAGCTGAAGGCAGCGAAACCAAAGGCAGGGAACCGTAAACCGCATAAATAAAATAGGTTGACATTAAAAAGGCGCTGTGTTATATTCCTCGCGAAATGAGGATAAAACAAAGCGCCGTTTTTTTGCTCATCGTGACTGCCGCGGCCGCCATGCCCGCGCATTGCGCGCCGACGCGAGACCAGGCCCCTGACCCGTTTACCCTTTCCCCTTTGATCGTGACTTCCAGCCGTATATCCGGCCCCGGATCGACTCTGACGCGCAGCACGGACAGCGATCCCTCCATGGAATTCGGCACATCACTGGTGGATGCCAGGAAGCGCGGGGCCATGGGTGTTCAGGAGGATATAAGCGTGCGGGGCGGCACGTTTGAGCAGACCCTGATACTGCTCGACGGTGTCAGGATGAACGATCCCCAGACAGGGCATTTTTCGATGGATATACCCGTGACAGCGCTCGATGTGCGGATACTTGACATGGTATACGGGCCGTCCTCGGCGTATTACGGCTCATCGGGCATGGGCGGGACAGTGAACGTGATCACGAAGCCGCCGCGCAAAGAGCCGGGATTTGAGGCCGCGGTACAGGCGGGGCAGTATGATTTTTTTCTGGGATCTGTTTCGGTAGATATGCCGGTAGGGCCCGTGCGCAACAAATTTTCGTTCGAGGGGTCGCGCTCGACCGGTTATATGCCTGAAACAGAGTTTGACAGGCTGGTCGCCAACATCAACACGAACGTGTCATCCGACAACGGGTACGCGGATTTCATGTTCGGCTACATGAAAAAGGATTTCGGGGCCGACAGTTTTTATTCCGACGTATACAGCAACGAGGAGGAGCATACCGACACGCGCCTGTTCAAGCTGGATGCGGGCTATACCCGCGACGACATGCTGCTGCGTCCGGTACTTTACTACAGGCGCCACTGGGACAGGTTTATTCTCGACAGGAACCGCATCGACTGGTATAAGAACATTCACAAAAATTATGTTTACGGCGGGGAATTCAGCGTGTCGATGGACATGCCTTTCGGCCGCCTCGCCTACGGCGCCGAAATCGTGAGGGAGGAGATAGACTCAACAGCTTTTGACAAGCATGCGCGGGACAGAACGGCGGTGTTCGCCGAGGGCAGGATCGCGGCCGGGAGGTTTCTCGCCGACGTAGGGTGCCGCATGGACCGCTATTCGAGCTTCGGGCTCGAGGTCAATCCCTCTGTGAGCGCCGCGTATCGCGTTAGCGACGGATTCAGGCTGCGCGCGTCCGCCGGGCGCGCCTTCAGGGCCCCGACGTTTACCGACCTCTATTACAGGAGCGCGGCCAACATCGGCAATGAGAGCCTGAAGCCCGAGAAATCCTGGTCCTTTGAGGCCGGGTGCAACTATGACGCGGGCAATGTCAGCCTGAGTGCAACGTCTTTCGTGAGGTTCACTGGCGACATGATTGATTGGGCGAGAAAAGGCGCGTCGAAAGTATGGTACGCCCAGAACATAGGCAAGTTCGACGTCTTCGGCGTGGAAACGACGGCGCGCGTAAACCCTTCGTCCGTGCCCGGGCTCGCCAACGTGCGCAACATCGAACTGAAATACGGCTACACCGAGGCTTTCGAGAAAGAAGGCATAGTCTCCAAGTACGCGCTCAATTACCTTATGCATAACCTGATCGGTGAAGCCGAGTTCGAGCTGTTCTGGGGCATTAAGCAGAATATCGTGATAGCGCTCAAAAAAAGGATCGGGGAAGACCATTACACGCTTCTTAACACCGCAGTCTATAAAGACATCGAGATCGAGAAACTGACTCTGAGAATATTCTTTAACGGCGAAAACCTCACCAATACGGACTACTACGAGAACCAATCCGTGCGCCAGCCCGGCGTCTGGCTCACCTGGGGCATCGAGCTGAAGTTTTAGCGTTACGCGCGCGAAGGACGGCGGGCTTGCTGAACCCGGTGACGCTTTGCATAACCCCAGCATTATCAATTGGTTACACAACAAATACGCGCTTTCCGCTAAAGAGCGGCTATTTGCTGTGTAACCCACTGAATCATAATAAGTTATCGAAAGCGCCACCGCTTACCGTCAGAGCGTCAACGCAGAATCTATCGTGTGTATTCGCAAAAATGGGTGTACAATGGGGGGGCTATATGATATTATATCCAGACAACTAAAGGGCAAATTATGAAACAAGATATGAGGGATTATTTCCGGCTGCTTAAATTCATGCGGCCGCACATGTTTATACTGCTTGTGGCTTCGGGGTCGATGCTTATTTACAGTCTCCTGAACAGTATTTCGCCCATTGCCCTCCTTCCGATCATTGACAATTTCGTGAGCGGCAAAAAGATAACCATAAACCCGTATATAAAAGTCCCCGGGTTTATAACAGGGCTCATCGATAAGGTCAACGCCATGGATCCCATGCGCCTTTTAAGCATCCTGATCGTAGGCGGCCTTGTGTATTTCCTGCTCAGGAATCTGTTTGATTTTATGCAGATGTATTTTATGAATGACGTCAGCCAGAGGGTCATAAGGGATATAAAAGACGCGCTGTACAAAAAGATGCTCTCTTTGTCCATGAATTTTTACAGCAAAAACCCTACGGCAAAACTCATGTCAAGGATCACTTATGACGCCGCTATCGTGAGGGACGCCATAAGCACCGGACTCCTTGACCTGATCTTGAGGCCGCTGGAGATAATAAGCCATTTTATAGTGGTGGTCGGCATTGTGCTCGTGTCCGGGATTCCGCTTAAATTTCTCGTTACAAGCATTCTCCTGTTTCCGTGCATCCTGATACCGGCAGTCATAATATCGAAACGCCTCAGGCAGATATCCACAAAGACACAGGAAAAGATGGGGGACATCAACACCATTCTCTTTGAGATAATAACCGGCATACGCATAGTCAAGGCATTCTCGATGCAGGATTATGAATGCAAAAAGTTCAGTGACCAGAACAGGGGATTTTACAAGCTTGAGATGAAACAGGTCAAGCGTGTGAACATGATAAGCCCGATAAACGAGTTCACGAGCGCCGTGTACCTCGCCGCGGTCCTTTATATCGCGGGGAGGCAGATAGCGGACGGCACCCTCTCGTTCGGGGCGCTGGCCGTTTTCCTGACCTCTATTTTTCTCATGCTCAAGCCCATAAAACGACTGGGCAAGGTTTACGCCATCATACAGACGGCCCTCGCGTCGGCCGTGCGCATATTCTCGATATTGGATACCGAGCCTGAAGTGCTGGAAAGGGATGACGCGGTGAAACTGCCGCAAATCAGGGATAAAATCGAATTCAAAGATGTATGGTTCAAGTATATCGACGATTATGTGCTCAAGGGGATAAATCTGACGGTAAAGAAAGGCGACATTGTCGCGATCGTCGGGCCGAGCGGCGCGGGGAAAACGAGCCTGGTCAATCTCGTGGGCCGTTTCTATGACGCGTCCAGGGGCGTGGTGAGTATCGACGGTGTGGACATAAGGGAAGCCGATATGAAGTCCGTAAGAGATCAGATAGGCATTGTCACGCAGGAGATGCTGCTTTTCAACGATACCGTCATGAACAATATCTCTTACGGCAGCGAAGGCCACACGAGGGAAGATATCATAAAGGCCGCGAAGATAGCCAACGCGCATAACTTTATTATGGGCATGCCCGAGCAGTACGATACCGTGATAGGAGAGAAGGGTTTCAGGCTGTCGGGAGGGGAGAAACAGCGTATATCGATCGCCAGGGCCATATTTAAGAATCCCCCGATTCTTATATTTGACGAGGCCACTTCACAGCTTGACACCGAATCCGAGCGCTTAGTGCAGGAAGCGATAGACCGGCTCATGGAAGGCAGGACAGTTTTCGTGATAGCGCACAGGCTCAGCACAATCACGCATGCCAATAAGATTATAGTGTTAGAGGCCGGCTGCATCGTGGAGGAGGGGGCCCATAAGCAATTGATGGCCGGGGGCGGACTTTACAAGTACCTCTATGAGCTGCAATTTGCCAGGGCGGCAGTTTAGAAAAAAGGTTGAAATATATGGCGGGTAGAAGTATAATAAACGTTCCGGATTTAGCTAAAAAATAACATAAAATACAGTTAAACGGAGGTAAAATGAGCGCTAGTGACACGAAAGTGATAAAAGATCTTCTCGAGGCCGGGGTGCATTTCGGCCACCAGACCAACCGATGGAATCCGAAAATGAAGAAGTATATTTTCGATTCCAAAGCCGGAATTTACATAATAGACCTTGAAAAGACAAAGGATCTCCTGGACAAGGCCCGCCAGTTTTTAAGGGATGTGGCCAGGGCCGGAAGCTATGTACTGTTTGTAGGCACAAAGAAACAGGCCCAGGACATTGTGAAGACCCAGGCAGAGAAGTCAGGCATGTTTTATGTGAACCAGAGGTGGCTGGGGGGGACGCTTACCAATTTCGCTACCATAAGGAAAAGCATCAAGAAGCTGAAAAAGCTCGAGCAGGGAAGAGTTGACGGGACCTATGGGAAGATATCAAAGAAGGAAAAGGCCCAGAGGGAAAAGGAAATAGAAAAACTGATGAAAAACCTCGCCGGTATCAAAGAGATGGACAGGCTGCCCGGCGCCGTATTCGTCGTGGATTCCAAGAAAGAAGAAATCGCGGTCAGGGAGGCCAGGAAACTGTCCATACCCGTAGTGGCCCTTGTGGACACTAACTGCGATCCCGATCTTATCGATTACGTTATCCCCGGAAACGATGACGCGCTCAAGTCAATAGCCCTGGTCACGTCGTTTCTTACGGAAAGTATCATGGACGGAAGGAACCAGTTTATCATCGGAAGCCGGGATAAGGCCGAAGACCGGAAGGCCGGGGATGAGACCGAGGAGAAGGAAGATGACAAGGTCACTTATGAGCTTGAGGAAGGGGACATAAGTCTTAAGGATACCGGCAAGGACGCCGTTAAAACAAAAAAGAAGAAAACCAAGCCGGCTTCACAGAGAGATAAGTAGAGGTCTTGGCAATAAACGCGAAAGGAAGGAAACAGTCATGATGGATTCTGTCAGGAGATTGAGGGATAAGACAAACGCGGGCATACTGGATTGCCAGAGCGCCCTTAAAGAGACAGGCGGCGATATAGAAAAGGCGGTTGATGTGCTGCGCAAAAAAGGCAAGGCCCAGGCGTCCAAGAAGGCCGGCCGCGCGGCCAAGGACGGGGTAGTCGAGTCGTACATCCACATGGGCGGCAAAATCGGCGTGCTGCTTGAGGTCAACTGCGAGACTGATTTCGTGGCCAGGAATACGGAGTTCAGAAAACTTACGAGGGACATCGCCATGCAGGTGGCGGCCTCAAGGCCCTCTTATGTCACCAGGAACGAAGTCCCGGAGCCTATTGTCGCCAAAGAGAAAGAAATCTTTAAAGAGCAGATGATGTCGTCGGAAAAAGACAGGAACAAACCCGCTAATGTGATAGACAAGATAGTCGAGAATAAACTCGAGAAATTCTACGAGGAATCCTGCCTTATGGAACAGCCCTTTATTAAAGACCCGAAAGTCAAGGTTAAGGATCTTATCGAGCAGGCTATAGCGACCATGGGCGAGAACATCGTAGTAAGGAGATTTACACGGTATCAGGTAGGCGAAGAAGCGTAGATACCGGCAAACTCATCCGGTAAAACATGATTAAATCCAGATACAAACGTGTGCTTCTGAAGGTAAGCGGTGAGGCGCTACAGGGCAAACACAGTTTCGGTATCGACCCCGAGATCATCAACGGCATAGCTGCCGAAATAAAAGACCTCAAGTCTGCGGGTGTTCAGATAGCCATAGTGATCGGGGGAGGCAATATATTCCGCGGGCTGAACGCGTCCGTTTCCAGGGGGATGGACAGGGTCCTTGCCGATTATATAGGTATGCTCGCGACGGTTATTAACGGCCTCGCGCTTCAGGACGCGCTTGAGAGGTCAGGGGTATTTACCCGTGTCATGACCGCCATTGAGATGCGCGCCCTCGCCGAGCCTTACATCCGCAGGCGCGCCATACGGCATCTTGAAAAGGGGAGGGTAGTCATTTTCGTGGCCGGCACCGGGAATCCGTATTTTACGACAGATACAACCGCGGCCCTGAGGGCTACCGAGATAAGCGCCGACGTCATACTCAAGGCGACGAAAGTCGACGGCGTTTACGCCAAAGATCCTGTCAAGTTCAAAGTCAAGCGCATGTTCAAGACAATACGTTACATTGATGTGCTCAAGAGGGGTCTTAAGGTCATGGATGCCACGGCGATCAGCCTGTGCATGGATAATAAAATACCGATAGTGGTGTTTAATCTTAATAAGCAGGGAAATATTTTGCGCGTCGCCACAAAAGGAGACATCGGCACGCTTGTCACCGGTTGAGAGGAGGGAGTTATGACAACATCCAAAGAGATACTGAAAGACACCGAACATAAGATGAAAAAGACCATTGAGGCGACTGTCCGCGAATTCGCCACCGTGAGAACGGGGCGCGCGCAGTCCGGCATCGTGGAAGGGATAATGGTCGATTATTACGGGGCCCCGACACCGCTCAAGCAGATTGCCAATATCTCAACGCCGGAACCGCGCCTGATCGTGATAAACCCGTGGGATAAGAGCGCGATGGGCGACGTCGAGAAGGCTATCTTAAAGGCGAATATCGGGCTCACCCCCAATAATGACGGCAAGGTAATACGCATAACCGTGCCGCAGCTTACGCAGGAACGCAGGGAAGAGCTGAAAAAAGTTCTAAAACACATGGCCGAAGCCGGCAAGGTTTCCCTCCGCACCGCCAGGCGAAGCGCCAATGAGCATCTGGATAAGCTCGAGAAGGACAAAAAGATCACCGAAGACGATAAGTTCAGCTCGAAAGACGACTGCCAGAAGCTGATAGAGAAGTATGAGAAAGAGCTGGACAAGCACCTCGAGGATAAAGAGAAAGAGATTTCCGAAATATAGCCCATAAGGCACATATTGCCCCGCTAGCTCATCTGGCAGAGCACCGCCCTTTTAAGGCGGCTGTGAGAGGTTCGAGTCCTCTGCGGGGTACCAGAAAATAGCCCTCATTATGAGGGCTATTTTGTTGGCCATAGGGGGCTCGGCCGAAGATGGACGGGAGGTTCGAGCCCTACACAATTTCACCGAAGGTGAAATTG
>JBDRBZ010000127.1:0-4330 GCA_043822175.1 Candidatus Omnitrophota bacterium | reverse complement strand
ATGATGAAAGACCCTGTGTACGCCGGACTTCTCGACCACCCGGGCCATTTTTATGCATCTTACCGCACAGGCTCGGCAAAACCAAAGGACGCCGCATACCTAGAGGTACTGAACGATTCCCTGTTTACGCCATCGCAGGCCATATTCGTGGACGACAGGCAGGATAACGTTGACGGGGCCGCTGCTTGCGGCATATATCCGTTTTTGTTCGATTATAAACATCCTGAATCAGCCGTGGCAGGGATTATCACATATCTGAAGGGCAAAAGTGACCGGACAGGCGAGCTCCGCCGGCCCGTACACGGCATGACAGAGCCGCGCGTGGTGCGCATAGCGCAGGACACTGTCTCTGACATCGCGGCAGGCGATGACGGCGGATATATTGTGAACCGCGATACACTTGCCACCATGTATTACGGCGAAAGGGCAAGGGAATTCCTTGACAGGACAGACTTTTTTGGCCGGGCAACGCAGGTAATAATACCGGAAGGGGCGGAGGCCGAGGTATCGCAAGACGGATATTCCTATGTCCTCAACGAGCCCGGAGGTTTCATAATAGGCCCGTCCACCCGGGCAAAAGTCAGGATAATCCGCGGGCACGCGCTCATAATTGTGTCGGACAGCTCTCTTTCATGGTACAAGCGCTTTGGCGCTTCCGGCCAAAACAAAACAGGGATTGTCTGGGAAAGAAACGGTATCATTGTGATAAAACAAAGCCATAGGCGCGACTATTGGAAACCTGACCAGGGAACCGAATGGATAACCGATTCAACGGTAAAGGGCGAACCGCTGATAGGTGTTTCACGCGTTTCATCAACCGCTGACAGCGGCGCCACATTATTCACAAGGATCCGGCCGGCAGAGCGATTCCACGTACACCCGGTACGGGAAGGCGGCGGGAAACAGGCAGAAGTTTACCTGGTAACAAAAGGCTTGGCCGCAATGACTTTCATGCGTAACGGAATCCCTGTGCTTGAATATCTTCATCCCGGCGATATGGTAGCTGTCGAACCCGGTACAATACACGAGATCCTGGCTGTGCAGACACCATATGAACATCTCGTGATACAGATACCGACGGCCTTCCAATACGGGCTTTTGTTCAAAGAAGATATCGCGTATTCGTCGCTTGGCTTATCCGACCTCGACATGTTTAACCTAGGCAGGCGGGCGCTCGAAAGGATCGATGAGATACAAACAGCTGAAGCAATCATGGGCACAGAGACAAGGGCGCCGCCCGTAACCGCCCCCGAAATAGCGCGGAATGCCGGAAACATAGCCGACCTGTTCGTGAACGCGTTAATAGCGTGGGGGAGAGGGGGCGACAGGAAAAAAGAGGAGCTTGCCCTGCTTCTTGACATGCCGGCGGCGCAAAGCCAGAAGATCAGGGATATGATAGAAGAATGCGTCATCAAGCCGATCCGCCGCATACACGGCAACGGGAACGGGGCGTTAAGCCAATTACTCGGCAATCTCACGATTTATGACAAAAATGATATAGAGAAACTGCGCGACCGGGTGACACGCGGAGGCGGGATAAGATCCGAAAACATAATTGTAGTCACAAGCTCGTCGCCGTCCCAGGAATCGATAGATGTGAGGTTTGAAGGCTTTGAGAATTCTCAAATAACGGCTTTGGACCTATCAATGCTCGAGGCGGAAGCCGCAAACCGCCGGTTTGACTGGGAAAGCTATTACTACCCGTACATGGAGGCCGTGTTCTTCGCGCTTTTAAGGGCCCTGGGCTCACTCGATACGGCCAAAAATCCCGGGCTTCTTAAGGAATACCAGAAAGACTTGTGGGAATGGTATCACAAGATACCGAATGTGCAAGTTTTGGACAGGGATAAGTTTATCAGCGAATTCTTTGACCCGGACAAGTCATACAAGCGCATAGCGGCCCTGAAGCTGGTAATCCCCGCGGCAGCCGCGCTGAACGCGCAGGATGTGGAATCATTATACAGAAACATCGAAATATTGATAAGGAAGGCCTAATGCGTCAGGTATCATATCGTATCAGGTATGTATCGCTAATAACGGCGGCGCTGTTTTTCTGCCAGAATATAGCGTTGGCGGGCCCCGGGGGTATTCGCGGGCCGTCAAAACCGGCCGATACCCTGCAGGTCGAGACTTTGTTTACGCGAGGCGGTTCAGGCAATGTGCCTGAGAGGGAACTTCTCGAGGCTTATCTGGAAGCGGATAAGTCTGCGCGGGTTCCTGACATCGCGTCATCGCTGGCCGCATGCGAAATATGGAAAAGGCAGGTTAACGCGCCCGTAAATTACGGCTGGTCCAAGACCCCGGCGCAGGGTCCGGCATGCTCTTATGTCACTGTGCACTATCCTGATGAAAAACTTTACGTCATTTATTACGACCCTGCTGATAGCAGTTACCGTCCCGATCCTTACGTAAAACCCTCCAGGCTGAATGACCGGCTTTCCAAACAAACCTTATCGGAAAATGTGCGCGACAACCCGAAGGTGCGCGCCTGGCTTGATGTGCTCTACTACCGACTGGGAGCGTTGGATAATTGTGATTCTCCTGAAAAGGCATACGCCGCGCTTGAACTAAGCAGGCTTGTTGACTCTGACGCCTGTATCAGGCAAATGCTGCTCACGGATATCCCGTCAGCGAATAAGGTAAACGCTCACTACATGATTTCTGCGTTAAAAGGTTCACAACACCTTGAAGTTATCCATTTCCTGGCAGGCCTGCTGGCCGGGGATAACGCGCATGCAGCGCGGGATGCCCTGGCAAAATCAGGGCCATGCGCAAAATCCGCGATATTTACCGAAATGCAGAGACTGCCGGACGGCCGGCAATACATCGCGGCCTCAGCATTAAGCGGCATATCGTCCAGGGAGGAGGCAAGGCCGCTTTTAGACATGCTTTCAGGCATAAAAAGAACGGGCGGCTTGTACCTGAGCGAGGCAACCGGCATAATAGAAGCACTGGCAAGAGGGCGCGGCCCGTCTATGTCACAGCCATATATAGAGAAAGACTTGATAAAGATCTTCCAAGATTGTTCTGACGACCTCGTTAAAAAGGCTATCGTTAAAGCCCTTAAGAAACTGGATCGCGCTGTTTGCGAGGACTTTATTTTGTCACTGCTCGATGATAAGTCATCTTTGGTTCAGATAGAAGCCATTCGCGCGCTCAGGGAATGGAGGGCATCCAGGGCCATAAACAAACTGAAGGCGCTGCTTAACGCTGACGACCACCTGATACGGACTTTGGCGGCAGAGGCCATTACCGAAATCATGAACCTTGATTTCCTCATAGCGGAAACAGATGAGCGCGGAAAATTCTGTCTGATACCGCGTGATAAGTCCATAGGCGCTGTCAAAGACCTGATCCCTCAGGACCCTGAGGGAATATCGGGCTTGGATGTGGCAGGAGCGCCCGGCATATTCGGGGCTACCCTTGAAGAAACTTTAAAGCAAACCTACCCGGAATGCGCGATCGCCATGGAAGGGGTAGACGAAACGACAAAAAAGAGATTAGCCGCGATTTTGGGATTTAACATGAATTCCTATAACTTCGAAGGCCACGTCTTAGGATTTAGTTTCCCGTCCAAATCATTTATCACGATGAACAATCCTGAGCTCACACAGCAGACGCAGAACACTTTTGAGAAAATAAAAAAACTTTTGCGTCCGAACGGTTCGTTGATAATCGCTCTTTACCAGGATCATGACAAATACCTGTCAATGCTCATAGCCGAACTGCATAAAAGCGGCTTCAGCGTAAAGGCCGCTCCGTGGCCCTATGACTATCCGAAATCACCGTTCTATGAAAGCCTGCCGTTTCTCATTACCGCGAAGCCCGGCATGCCGGGCCAGGGTATTGAAGAGGTCACTCTTGACGAATTAATCCCGCGGCTGAATTTGGTAAACCTGGGCGGCCGCCGCCGCGCGGACAGAAAAACTCTGGATACGGCCGCCGCGGTGCTTCAGGAAATCAAAAGGCGCGAGGGATTGTATGCGCCTCTTATAGCGGACTGGACATTCATTGCCGGATCGCCGCCTCCCGAAGGGCTTTTTAACACCTGCGACTTCCTGCAGGTAACCCCGCCTGATATCGGAGGAGACGGCATGTTGTCCCGAAAAGCCAGAGAGCTTGGCGTCAGCTTACCGAAAAAACCGGTTATATCGGGGTTGTCCCCGGCACTGGATATTAATAATTCTCGGTTGGCTCAAATCTGGGTCAGATTATATCTGATCAAGCACATTCCAGAAAGAACAAAAAAAGCCATTTTGGCGTATATCCGTGATCAAAAGCAGTCCGGCAACACGGCAATAAGAGTAGCTGACATTACATCAGCCCTGTC
>JBDRBZ010000126.1:0-4487 GCA_043822175.1 Candidatus Omnitrophota bacterium | reverse complement strand
GGCCTGATCCGTGACAATCTCGTGAAGCAGGAGTGGCGCGGGTATGAAGTCGTGACCGGTGTTGTTTCGCTTGTTTACGACCATCACAGGCGTGAGTTGCTCAATACCCTTACGGATATACAACACGACTTTCAGGATATGATCATATCAAGCCAGCATGTGCATATGGATCACGACAACTGTCTTGAGACGATTATTGTTAAAGGAAAGCCTAAGGCCATAGAAGAATTGTCGCACAGGCTTAAGGCGTCAAAAGGGGTTAAACACGGCGCTTTAATGATGGCGACTACGGGTAAGGATCTGACATAGTGATTCAAGACAAATGAGGAGGGGCTGATGAAAATGAGTGAACTGGTTGGAAGGATTGTGCTGACTGTGGCGTGTTTTTTCCTGTTATGCGCGGCAGAAGCCGGGGCCGCTGAACCAACGATTGCCGAACTTATGCAGGAGATACAGGCGCTTAAGGCCAGGGTAGTGGAACTCGAACAAAAAGTGGTGTCTCAAAGTCTTAACCAGGTTGAGATTGAAAAAGTTGTCAAGGGCTCTGCGGAATGGATGCGCTACAAACCGGGTGAAGGAGTAACGCTGGAAAAGGCAGCCCTCGATATCGGCGCGGGGGCGACTTTTGTGCTGCAGGGCACACCGGATGCCAACAACGCCGGTTCTTCCGAAGACAGCATATGCGACGGCAGCTGGTCTATGGATATTGAAATCGAGAAGACTTTCGATGACTGGGGTCTGGCGTTCCTTCATCTGGAGACCGGGCAGAGCGACGGCATAGAAGATGAACTCTCGCTTTTCAGCAATGTGAACAGGGACGCGGATAATGCCGGCGCGAATGTAAAAGTCACTGAGGCATGGTATGAGCATTTTCTTTTCGGGGGGCAGCTGTCAGTGATGGGCGGCAAGCTTGATACGACCATTCTAATGGACCAGAATGCTTTTGCCCATGACGAGACAACGCAGTTCTTAACGCACATGTTCAGGAATTCTCCGTCGATAGAATTTCCGGCTGATAATAATCTGGGTGTGCATGCGTATGCGTGCCTTGAGTCAATGAAATGTCTCGGGTTTGAAATGGGATATTATGAAGGGGACGGTGATTGGGAGGATTTCTTCGATCATGCGGTATACACGGCGCAGGTGGACTTAAAGCCGGCATATATTCTCGGCATTGACCCGGAACAATGGGGCGGGAATTACAGGCTTTACTGGTGGATCAACGACAGGGATCATACAAAAATTGTCAGTCTGGGTGAGACCGGATCCGATGAGACGAAGGAGATTAATTACGGTTTCGGGCTGAGCTTTGACCAGATGGTTACGGATATATTCGGTCTTTTCGCGCGGTATGGATGGCAGAGGCCTGATATTATGCCTGCAGACGCTGTTCAGTCCGCGGATACGGCGCCCAGCAGTCCCACGATAGAGCATTCCTGGTCCGCGGGTATGCAGGTAAAAGGGGATTACTGGAATCGCGCGGACGATGTGCTGGCGTTTGCCGTGGGACAGGCAATCGCGAGTAAAAGTTATAAAGACGCGGGCGGAGGAGGTAAAGGCGAGGGGCATATTGAAGCGTATTATAACTGCAAACTCAACAATTGCCTGGCGATTTCGCCGGATTTCCAGATAATCTGGAATCCGAACGGGGCTCCGTCAGATGAAGATAATGACGTAATCTTTGTATATGGAATGAGGGGACAGGTGGATTTCTGATAGTTGCCGAAATACGGGAGGAGGCACATATGCATATTCCGGATGGGTTTTTGAGTCCGAATGTATGGGGCAGCGCCTGGGTAGTCGCTGTGGGAAGCGTAGGATACTGTCTGAAACAGGTTTCCAGGATATTGCGCGACAAAATGATTCCGCTTATGGGAATAATGGCGGCTTTTATTTTCGCGGCCCAGATGATCAATTTCCCTGTTATGGGGGGCACTTCCGGACACCTGCTCGGCGGTGTGCTCGCGGCTGTTCTGCTCGGGCCTTATGCCGGAGCCATTGTCATAGCAATCGTGCTTGTCGTGCAATGCCTGATTTTTCAGGACGGCGGGTTAACCGCGCTCGGGGCCAATATTCTTAATATGGCTGTAGTGGGAGCAATGGGCGGTTATTGTATATTTAACGTGATACGGAACATGATATCCGGGATAAAGGGGGTTATGATCGGAGTGTTTGTATCGGCGTGGCTTTCGGTTGTGGTTGCTTCCGCGCTTTGCGCCGTCGAACTGGCCATGTCCGGCACTTCCCCGCTTAACGTATCATTGCCGGCCATGGCAGGTGTGCATGCGGTCATAGGAATAGGGGAAGGCATTATCTCGTGTCTTGTGATCGGTTTTGTGCTTAAAGTGAGGCCTGATTTATTGTATGGAAATCAGGCGTGATTACTGTATAATACTCATGAAAGAGAGGTTGTCATGAAAGCCGGTGAAATTGTGATAGGCCTTTTTATTGCTTTTATTATCGCAGTGCTTGTATCGCCGTTTGCCAGCCCTTGGCCGGACGGATTGGAAAAAGTGGCCGAGGACAAAGGGTATATTGAAAAAAGCGAAGTGGTACCTGTCGTGGCGGCGCCTGTGCCTGATTACGCGTGGCCGGGTGTGCGGAACGAAAGACTGGCGACATCCCTCGCGGGCGTTGCGGGGACATTGATAGTCTTTGCGGCAGGTATGGGAATAGCCTTTGTCATAAGACGGTTTTCCGGCGGCCGTCAATTGACCGCGTAGTGTTTAACCGATGAAACATTCTTATCTTGACCAATATAGCTGTATAGATAGCGGTATCCACAGGCTGGATCCGCGGGTAAAGATACTTGTTACAGGCATGATTATATTGTCGGTTATTTTCACTGATCCACGAGAGGTTTCTGCCTTTATCGCGTATTTTGCCCTGATTATGGCGCTTATACTGACCTCGAAGATACCCGTCAGATCGGTTATCGTAAAATCCACGGCGATAATCCCGTTTGTTGTGATGATCGGCGTTTTTATCCCTTTCATGAAGCAGGGCAGTGAGTTGGTGAGGTTTTCGCTGGGCGGCGTTAATCTTGCGGTTACACGGGAGGGTGCGCTGATATTCTGGAATGCGTGCGTGAAGGCGTTTATCTCGATGCTGGCAATGATACTTTTAACCGCGACAACGAAGTTTACGGATTTGCTTAAGGCCCTGGAGCTTTTAAGGTTTCCCAGGGTGTTTATCATGGTATTGTCGTTTTTTTACAGGTACGTGTTTCTTATCGTGGATGAAGTAGAAATGATGTGGAGGGCCAAAGAGGCCAGGTCTATCGGCGGGACTAAGTGGTTTCACGTAAAGGTAATCGCCAATATGATAGGTCTTTTGTTTATCAGGGCCTATGAGAGAGGGGAGAAGGTTTACCTTGCGATGTGTTCGAAAGGGTTTACCGGTTCTGTAAGGACATTGTCACGTCTGCGGATAAGAGCGGGGGACATGGTGTTTTTCTTGCTTGTGTCTGTGTTGCTCGTAATGATCAGACAGGTGTGTGGTTAACATGCTTGAGGCAATAGAAATATCGGGCTTGAGTTACGCGTATCCCGACGGCGCGCCCGCTTTACAGGATATCCATATGGATGTCGCCAAAGACTCGACCCTGGGTATTATAGGGCCGAACGGCGCCGGCAAGTCAACTCTGCTTTTACACCTCAATGGGCTTCTGCAGGGCAAAGGCAATATCTTCATCTTTGGCATAAAACTATGCGACGCGACCATCAAAGGCATACGTGAAAAAGTGGGTCTTGTTTTTCAGGACCCTGACAATCAGCTTTTTATGCCGACCGTATTCGATGATGTCGCGTTTGGCCCTGTTAATATGGGATTGTCAAAGGGCCGTGTGGAAGAAATGGCCTCATGGGCCCTGAATAAAGTCGGCATGCTGTATGCCAGGGATAAATCCTCCAACCATCTCAGCCTGGGTGAGAAGAAGAGGGTTGCGATCGCGTCTGTGCTGTCCATGAAACCCAGGATCCTGGTATTGGATGAGCCTACAAGTAATCTTGACCCGAAATCGCGCTCAGGCCTGGTGGAAGTCCTGAAGGAAATAGGGGGTACACAGATAATAGCCTCGCATGACCTTGACCTGATTTATGAGCTGTGTGATCATGTCGCGGTCATGAATCACGGCAGAATCGCGAGCATGGGCCACAAGACCGAAATTCTTGGGGATGCCGCCCTCCTAAAAAGGCATGATCTCCTGCCGCGTATGTTGTTTCATTAATACAGGAAGATCGGTTAGACTGTTTATATCTAGTATAAAGAGAGATTGCCTGATACCGGTCAGGTTAGTGCCGGTGGCGAAAGGAGAGGGCAGTGGCCGGGGTTAAAAAACAAGCGGTTTTCAACGGTAAACTCCTTAAACTGTTTAAGGAGATGGTCATATTGCCGAACGGGAATAAGGTTGATCTCGAAATTGTCCGGCACCCCGGGGCCGCCCTTATCGTGCCGTTTCTCGATGACGGCAGGATTGTAATGCTCAG
>JBDRBZ010000125.1:0-2905 GCA_043822175.1 Candidatus Omnitrophota bacterium | reverse complement strand
TTTGTTAAATTTATTTTTTCGGGCGGACAATGCCCGCTTCGAGGCAGGGTGACAATAAACCTTGAGAAGACACCTTCGACCGATTCGGCCCATATCCGCCCGCCCTGCGCGTCGACGATGTTTTTCGCTATGGCCAAACCGAGGCCCATCCCGCTCGAGCCGAAATTAATGCTGCCGGAAGAGTGTTTCATAGTATCCTGCGCTTCATAAAAACTCTCGAATATGCTGCTTATCTTGTCAGCCGCGATGCCTATGCCCGTATCCTCCACCTCGAACCGTGATGCCCCGGCCTGACTCATGGCCCTTAGGGTTATTTTTCCGTTATCAGGTGTAAACCTAACGGCGTTAAGCAGGAGGTTCACCAGCACCTGTCTTATGCCGCGCCTTTTTATCAATATATCGGACGCGTCGTTTCCGATATCGCATGTCAGGACCTGATGCCTTTTCACGACAAAAGGGGTAACGTCATCCACTGACATGCGCACCAGGTCACCTACAGACACACAGTCCAGATCCCTTTCCGAAGGCGGGAGAAAACCCAGGTACAGGCTCGCCAGATCCTTGAGAATGGTTTCCAGCCTCTTAGCGTTTTTGTGCAGGAGATCCACTATTCTCTTCTTGTCCGCGCTCGCGCATTCCGCGCATGACTGAAGGATGGAATCCACGCATAACGCTATTATGCTGCCCGGAGTCCTGAGCTCATGCGACGTTATCATGGCAAATTTTGTCTTCATCTCATCAAGCGCTTTTCTCTCCTCATAGAAAGTCTTATTGATATCCCTGACCGAGACAATGCCCACAAGTGTACCGCCATCCATTACCGGGATATGCCTGAATTTGCCTCCCTCCAGCAGCTTAAACGCGTCCGAAACGTACACACCCGGCCCGAGCGATTTCGGGTCTGCCGTCATCACCTCTGATACTGCCGTGAGCAGCGGGTCCATGCCCCTGCTCACGACCCTGTTGCATAAATCCCTCTCGGAAAAAATACCGGCTACATTGCCGCGCGCATCCTCCACCATAACCGCTCCGATATTGCGCTCCTCCATCTTTTTGACCGCAACCGCAACGCTTTCATCGACCCGCACGATTACGGTATCCTTGCTCATTATGTCAGCCAGTGTTTTCCTGAAAAGATTGTCTGTCATTTCCCCTTGTCCTCCAAAGCTATATACTCAGTTTTTTCTGAATAAACACATCCATGTTCGCCGGGGCCTGCTCCAGTATAAGTCTCGCAGCCTTATCCGGCGAAACGCCTTTCATGGGCACATCGTTAATGGAAAAGACCGCGTCGCCCTTCCTGATACCCGCTCTATAAGCGCTGCAACTCTCCTTTATATCCGATACGCAGAGATCCCCGCCCCCGGACGCGAGGGAGATGCCCGTCATATCAGGCAGCGAAAACGTATCCGTGTTTTCGGGCTGATCGACCCAGAACACCACTTCCCTCTCGACAGTGAGGGTATGAGGCCCGTCCGCGGTAAGCAGTATCGTAACCGCGTCGAGGACGCCCATGTAGCCGGCTGATCTGTCGCCTATAGCAAGCAGTACGTCGTCGATCTGAAGGCCGGCCCTGTCAGCCTTGGAACCCTTAATTACATCCGCTACTTTAATGTTTCCGGTATCTCTCGCGAATATGACACCCAATCTGTTCTTGAGCTCTTCTGTCTGGTCGGCGTTTTCCTCAAACATCGCGGGCTCGGCCTTGGCCTCTCCCGGAGATGTCTGGTAACGCTCATACTGCGCTGTCCACGCCGGATTAGTATTTTCCTTGTTTAAGAAAGGTTGTATTTCGCTTAAGCCCTGGAACGCTTTTTCACACGCGGGATTAAGCTTAATGGCCTTCTCATACAGAAGGTACGCTTTTACATAATCATTCTCTTTACGGGCTATATCCGCAAGGAGGAGCAGGTTATCCCCTTCCGACGAGTAGGAAATATTGTCCACATCACCGACATCGAATTCCTTTTTCCCTTCCGCGGTGGCTACCACTACGGTATCCGGGCCCGATTTCATGACAACACCATCTATCGACTCTCCGCCCTTCGTGAGCACCGTATCCGCGAAACAGGGCAGCCATGCGCATATCGCCAAAACAAGGATAAATACTTTCATAAGTCATTATCTCCTTTGTCTTCTTCGTAATCCTCGACAGGAGCCCCGCCGTCCGGTGACGCATCTCCCCTGTCAGCTTCAATGTCCGGCTGAGGGCCGCGATCCCGCGGCATCCTGTTCCCGCGGTCAGCCTCCACGTCTTCGGGAGGTGCTTCCCCTCCGGGCGCGGCGTCGCCTCTGTCAAGCTCCCTGTCTTCAGCAGGCCGGGGATATCCTTTATCCATCTGCAAATCCTCGTCTTCCTGCGCCTCTTCGCCCGCCGCCTTCTCTTCGTCCGCCTCCTCGCCGTAATCTTCCCAGCACATGACAGCGGAGGGATTGAAAACGAATAGCGCGCATAGAAACGCCGATACGGCCAGTATGCAGGATAATCTATACCTCATACCTGATAAGTATACCTGAAACAAGTTATATAGACAATCGTAAGATTAAGTTATGGGCTTTGGGGCGCTTTTCATTATTTCGCTTCCACGTACCGGCGCATTGTTGCATAATACCCTCTCACGCACTTCTGAGTTAATTTCAGAACGGGAAGGCGGGAGACGGCTATATCCCGATATTATTTTGCTCGCTTCGCGCAGGCGTCTTCTATGGTATTGACAAGGTCGGTGGCAATAAACGGCTTGGATACTATGGCAAAGGCCCCGGCCTCATGGGCCTTCTGGACATTTTTATCTCTCTGCGGGTCAAACCCGCTGCCGAGAGCGGTCAGCATTACAATGGGTATATCTTTGATGTCTTCTCTGGTCTTCGCGGTCCGGCATACCTGGTAACCGTCTATCCCGGGCAT
>JBDRBZ010000124.1:0-2480 GCA_043822175.1 Candidatus Omnitrophota bacterium | reverse complement strand
GGGCAATACCTTCAACCTGGATACTATGGGCGAGGTTGAAAAGTGGAGGGCGCACGACTCCTTCGTAGTTGTCTTTGCCACCGAAGGCGATAACCGTTTCGTGGATTTTGACATACCGGACCGCACGTTTACGCCGGAAGGCAGTGAATCGGTTATGCGTAAGTATGATGTGATACATCTGCCCAAGACATCCGAGAGGTTCTCGCCGTTTTTACTTTCGCTCGGGAATGATATGCTGTTTGAGGCCCTGTCGTCGGAGCTAAATAGAAAGCCGAACAACCTAATATGCCTGAAGGGGGACCTTATGGCTAAAAAAACAGGTATGGAGTCCAAGTTAAGCAGCCTGCCTGAATATACGCCTGAGGTGATTATTTCCAGCGAAGAATTCAGGAGATTTTTTGATTTATCCTCCGCACCCATATACAGCGATATAAGGAGCGGAATGTATAACTCTCATATGACGGCCCGGCAGGCCCAGAGGTTTACCGTGTTGGGTATGATTTTGAAACAGGAGGTAAGAGCTTTGGATTTTATCGGGTTTCTTACGCCCGGAGAGGGTGAGGAATTGCCGGAATCGGAAGAAGAAGCGCGCCTTCTGGCGTACGACAATTTTATCGAGGAACTTGACGTGATCGCGAGACATCTTACCGTGGCGCGCACCGTAAGCGGTGATCTGGAATCTCCCCCGAAGCTCCCTTACAGGTTTGATGAGTTTGTTTCCAGGTACCTGCACGTGAATCCGGCCAGTGGCGCGCGTGGTGAGACGCATCATATAGGGGATGATCCTTCCGTTATGCAGATAATCGTTGTGCCCGAATTCCTGGAGAGGCCGGGAAGGCTTGGATTTGCGGTAGTTATGAAAGATGCGAGCGGCATAGACGAATGCATAGCAAGAGTGATAAGCGAAGTCCACGCAGAGACTGCGGGCAGCGTAATGTTTGATACCGAGGTCTATAATTATGGCGGACAGGATGTAGCTATATGCCGTGTTGTATTGCACGATAAAGCTGACAGGACAAGCCTTCTCGATAGGTATGAGGACCTGGGAAGGGTGGTCGTTGAGCTTAAGAGAAGGCTCTCCGAGCAGTTCGGCGGGCAGGTAAGTTTGGATACGTCCGCCATAGCGGTTGCGGATCAGGGCGAGCCCGCGGACCTGGCGGAATTTACGCTCGGCGCGCAGGATGTAAGTGAGATCACCCTGTCAGAGGAAAGCGTTTTATCAATGCTGCAGCATGAAGATGCAAAAAGGGCAGTTGCCAACGTAATAAACAGGTTTACGGGCAAGAGCCTAAGCGCTGAAGATATAACAGAAGAGGTTGCATCAGTGTTTTTGTTGGGGGAAAAAGGCCTTTTAAGGACGCAGATATTACCGCAGCTCCTTTCTAATGTACAGTTTTTGATGGTATTATACCCTGAACTTGCTATGAGATATGATATGCAGGTTGTTTTGCGGTGGGGCGATAGGTCTCTGGGGTCAAGGGAAGCGCATGCGCAAGATAGCAGGCTGGTTATCAACATGAACGCGTTTTTGGAAAATTTGCTTGTTGCCGGCACCTGCCGCCACGAGGCGTTTCATGAGATGCTGGGCGGTACAGACGGCCAGGCCCTTCTTGCAGAAACCACAGCAAATGTTTTGGAAGATATGCGCCCAGGCGATATAGGTCAGCAACAGCAAATTGCCCACGCAGCAGGTGAGATATGGACAATTATAGAAGAACTAAGAGGATATGAGGCACAAGAGGGCCCGATAATTGACTTTTTGCTTTCACCCTATAATCCTATTGATTACAATAACAAGTTTGCCGGGCTTTTAGCCAGCATGCTGTCCTTGAGAAGTCAATATGATGATCGAAGCGATCCTGAATATGCGCGCGAAAGGGCCGATCTGGTAGCGCATTATGTAGCTGAGACATTTACAGGCGCGCACCAGGATGATACAAAAACAGGGGCGCATTATCTTGAGGGTAATATCCCGGTTTTACTGGAAATACTTCGCGGGATGGATGGCCATGTTGCCGATATGAGGTCCGATAATTCACTTCTTTACGATTATGACGACGCGAAGGCATACATGTTTGACAATCCGGAGGCCGCCGGAGCCGTCCTTGCCGAACTAAGGGCCGCTTCTGCCATGGAAGCGGAACGGGGCCTGGATTTGGGCGTGAGGATTGTATATGACAGATTGACACAGGAACTTCAGGATCTAAAGGGTTCCCTGCGCATAACAGGGGAAGAAGGGATCTACTATGTTACCGAACATCCCGAACACGGCCGCGGCTACATCGAAAAGTCCCTTGTCGATTCAGGCAGGATCGCCGCGGGCGTAATAGTGACCGACGGCGCTGTAGTAGAAGGCGCAGAAACCGAGATCGAGAAGGGCGCAGAGATCATCAGCGGATATGTTCATAACGCCTTAATAAAGGAAGGGGCTAAAATAAACCCGGGAGCCATGGTTGTTACGGATGCCGAGGAAGAGGAAA
>JBDRBZ010000123.1:0-39224 GCA_043822175.1 Candidatus Omnitrophota bacterium | reverse complement strand
CCCGTCTTTATCTGCATGCCCTGTTTCAGCTTGGAGGTTGAGATCTTGCTGTTTCCCGTGATAACGACATCCTCGACAATGGGCTTTTCCTCCACGAGTATCACAATTATGAGGCCTTCCTCTTCGCCCTGGACATCAATGGACACATCTGTAAAATACCCCATCGCGTAAAGTCTTTTAAGGTCATCGTTCAGGATATCCTGGCTGAACGCGTCACCGGGACGGGTTTTTATCTTGGAAAGAATTGTCGCTTCGCTCACGGCCCTGTTGCCATCAACGCGCACTTCCTTTATCACGGCCTTCTGCCCCTGGGCGTCAGAACCCGACGATAAGAACAGCAAACAAACCGCGATACATGTGAAAACCCCGCATATTTTTTTAAGTCTCAATGGTTTCTCCTCCTTATTTACGCGCGGCGGCATTAAAACTCCACTTCTTCTCTCTTGGCCAGGTTCTCGAACCTCGTGAATTCGTGTATAAAAGCCAGCTTCACGGACCCCACCGGGCCGTTACGCTGTTTTGCCACAATCACCTCGGCGGTACCCCTGTTTTCGTCCGTCGGGTTATAATATTCTTCCCTGAGCAGTAGTATTACCAGGTCGGCATCCTGTTCTATGGCCCCTGATTCCCTCAGATCCGACAGTTGCGGCCGTTTATCCGACCTCTGCTCCACTGCCCTGGAAAGCTGGCTGACGGCGATAACCGGTACGTGCAATTCGCGGGCCAGGGCCTTTATCGAGCGCGATATTTCCGAAATCTCCTGCTGCCTGTTTTCTATGCCTTGCGGGCCCTGTATGAGCTGCATGTAGTCCATGACGATGAGCTGGATATCATATTTGGATTTCAGCCGTCTGGCCTTTGCCCTCAGTTCAAGGACTGTAATGCCTGGGGTGTCATCTATGTACAGGGGCGACTCGGACAGCTTGCCGGCAGCGTTCACAAGCCTGGGCCAGTCTGACTGCGACAGGAATCCGGTCCTTACCTTATGGTAATCTACCCGCGCGTGCGAACAAAGCAGCCTTTGCACAAGCTGTTCCTTCGACATTTCGATACTGAAAAAGGCTATCGGTTTTTTCTCGACAACGGCTATATGTTCGGCCATGCACGTGACCAGGGCGCTTTTGCCCATTGAGGGCCTTCCGGCTATGACTATAAAGTCTGACGGCTGCAGCCCAGCAGTCATGATATCGAATTCATGAAAACCCGTAGCCAGGCCCGTCACATGCTCTTTCCTCTGGTAAAGGTTATCAATGGCCTCTATGCTGGATTTTATGACATCCTTGATCGATACGATATTTGACTCTACCTTATTCGATGAGATATCGAAAATCATTTTCTCGGCCTTATCGAGGAGGTTGTCAACGTTTGACGAGGCATCGTAGCTTTCGGACACTATCTGGCTCGCGGTGGATATGAGGCTGCGCAGGATCGCCTTTTCCTTGACTATCTTGGCATAGTATTCGATATTGGCTGCCGTGGGGATGCTGGCGGTAAGGGTTGTAAGATAAGAGACCCCGCCGATTTCCTCCAGGCGGTTCCGCTTCTTCAGCTCTTCCACGAGCGTAATGGTATCAACGGCTTTGTTTGAATCGTATAGTTTTACGATAGCGGAATATATGATCCTGTGGGCGTCTTTATAGAAAAAGGATTCGTCGATGATCTCGATCGCCTGGCTTACCGCATCCCTTTCAAGAAGCATCGATCCGAGAACGGCTATCTCGGCCTCGATGTTCTGCGGAGGGACTTTGCCCACCACCTCATGTAATGCCATGATACTTACCCTGCATTTCTATTTCTTCACAACCCATATCCTGAGGTCTGCCGTTACCTCGGGGTGCATCTTAATCTTAATCTGGTAAACGCCGAGTTTGTTAATGGGCTCATCTATAACAATATTCTTTTTATCGACTTCTATGCCCTCGTTCCGCAGCACGTTTCTTATCATCTCGGATGTCACCGTACCGAAGATCTTGTCCTCTACGCCCGCCTCCACCGGAATCGTGCATGAAAGAGCGGTTATTTTGCCGGCCAGTTCCGCGGCCTGGGCCTTAAGGCGCTCTTCCTCAAGCCGCTTTTTCTTCTTCCGCTGTTCCAGTATATTCATAGTCTGTTTTGTCGCCAGGTCCGCTAATCCCTTCGGTATGAGAAAATTTCTGGCGTAACCGTCTTTAACCTTGACCACATCGCCTTCTTTTCCGATATTTTCCACGTCTTTCAGCATTATGACTTCCATCTTACGCTCCTTACACGGTAATATCCGCGTCTATTTTGTTTGCCGATGTCTATGTGGCCACATAGGGCATAAGCCCCATAAACCGCGCCCTTTTAATGGCCGCAGCGAGCTGCCGTTGATGTTTTGCGCATGTCCCGGTTATACGTGAAGGCAGTATCTTGCCGCGTTCCGTAGTAAACCGCCCCAGGGACTGATAATCAAGATAATCTATTTGCTCAATTCTGTTGAGGCAGAATTTGCACTTGGGCTTCTGCCTGATAAAGGTACGCTTGGACCTCTTTTTCCTGTCATCCTTTCCGTCTGCCGATCTTCCTCTTCTCTCCATTTTTTACCGTTCCTTTCAGCCTTTGTTTCAGTGTTTACCCGTTAAAAGGGGATTTCTTCCGCGCCCCCTTCTCCAAAACCGCTCTGATCTTTACCGACGCCGTCACTGCTGAGGTCGATTGTGTCCGGTTCCTCGTGCGCCGCATCGCTATCTGCCCCGCCGGTCTGCGGCGCGCGCGCCGCGCCCCGCAGGAACTGAACGCTCTGGGCCACGACCTCCATGGCGCTCCTGGCCTGCCCGTCCGGCGTCTTCCACGACCGCGTGCGCAGCCGCCCTTCGACAAAAACAGGGCTTCCTTTGGACAGATATTCCCCGCACACTTCAGCGCGCCTGCCCCACACGACAATACGTATAAACGCCACTTCGTCTTTCTTCTCTCCGCTCTGGCCCGTAAATGTCCTGTTTACCGCAAGCGTAAAAGAAGCAACCGCCGTCCCGCTGGGGATATACCTAAGCTCCGGATCCCGGGTAAGATTACCCATCAAAAATACTCTGTTCAGACTCGCCGCCATATTGTCACCCCCTCATCAAGGTAAACCGGCACACGCGGAATGGATCTATTTAGATTCTCTTGCGATAAACATCGACCGCAGGATATCCGAATTCAGCCGGTACGCGGCTTCCATGTCCTTTATCGCGGACGGTTCTGCGGAGAAATGCAGTTTGTAATAAACGCCCTCTTTTTCCTTCTTTATCTTGAAGGCGATATTCTGTTTACCCCAATTCTCCTGATTGTTGACCTTGCCTTTGTTTTTTTCAATAGTGCTGAGCACCGAGGCAATGGCCTTTTCGATACCTTCGTCATCTTTCGGTTTCAGAATGAACAACGCTTCATAGTCTCGCATATTAACATATCTCCTTCCCTAATTCAAGCCCTATGCCTACCGCCTTTTTATACATCCGTCGCACACGCGCCGTTGTAGCGATTCATGCAGGCCCCGATGCCGCTCTTTATCCATGTCTCTATGCCGCTGACTGTAACATCCAGCACACTGTCGAGTACCGTTTTTTCGCCTTTCGTAAACGGCCTTAACACAAATTCGGAAGTGTCCTCTATCCCGTTATCGGGATGTATGCCGATCCGGAGCCTTGAGAATTCACCGGTCCCCAGTGATTCTATAATCGACCCTACCCCTTTATGCCCGCCGCTTGACCCTTTTTCCCTGAACCTTATACGGCCAAGCCTCAGGTCCTTGTCATCATAGCATATTATCATGTCTTCAATGCCGCCAAGCCTGCCGGCGGCCGGTTTTACCGATTCACCCGATAGATTCATAAACCCCTGAGGAAGAAGCAACAGTACATTTTTGCCGGCTATGCGCCCTTCCCCTGCCAGGCCGTTGTAAAGCCTCTTCTTCAACCTTATCCCGTGTTTATGCGCTATATGCGATACGGCCATGAATCCAACATTATGCCGGGTATTCCTGTACCTGAACCCCGGGTTGCCCAGCCCAACAATAAGCTTCATCGGTTATACCGCACAAACAGCTATTCCTTTTTATCCTTCTTTTCCTGAGGCGCCGCTTCCGCGTCTTCTTCCTCGCCTTCCTCTTCAGGCTTCTTGCCTTTGGCTATAACTTCAGGCTCTTCGGCCTCACCTTCCACAGGCACTTCCTCCACGACTTCTACCTTTGACGCCTTGGCAATCAGCACGATAAGCTCCGGATCTCCCAGAATTTTAACCCCTTCAGGGGCTTTAAGATCGCCGATATGGACAGTGTCGCCTATTTTCATGCCTTCGATCTCCACCTGTATTTTTTCCGGAATGTTGGTCGGCAGGCATTCCACCTCGACCTCCCATACAGTGTGTTCGACAACCCCGCTTTCCCTCTGCACTTCCTTTGCCTCGCCGTGCGTCGTAACAGGGACTTTTACCTTTATTTTTTCGGTCAGTGATATCTCGTTAAAATCAACGTGCAGCAGATCCCCGCGTATGGGGTCTACCTGCACTTCCTTCACCAGGACAGTGCGTTCCTTTTTTGTCTTAGCCCCTTCCACGTTCAGCGTGATCAGCACGTTTTCCCCGGCCTTCGTATGCAGGGCCTGATAAAGGGCTTTTGCGCCCACCTTAAGGCTCACGCACTCCTTGCCGCCCCTGTAACATACTGCCGGCACAAGATTGTTCCGCCTGAGATGCTTGGCATGTGATTTGCCGGTTTCCTGTCTCACTTCCGCGGTCAATATTACCTTCTCCATTATCATTACCTCCGTTTCGCGATTTAATCGAATAACATGCTTACAGACTGCTCATTGTGTATCCTCCTTATGGCCTCGGCCAGAAGGGGCACAATGGATATTACCTCTATTTTCTCGGTCGCCTTTGACTCCTCGATCTTTATCGTATCCGTGGTCAGCATTTTCTTAAGGACGCTGTAGCGTATCCTCTCTATGGCCGGCCCGCTTAAGACAGGGTGAGTTATCGCCGCGTAAACGTCAAGGGCGCCGGCGTTTTTCACTGCCTGGGCGGCTTCGATAAGGCTGCCGGCCGTGGCCACTATATCATCGACTATCACCACGTTCTGTCCCTCAACCTCACCCATTATATTCATGACCTCTGTCTTTTTATCGTCTATCCGCCTCTTATCGACTATGGCCAGGTTGGCGTTTAACCTCTTGGCGTAGGCACGCGCCATTTTTATGCCCCCGACATCCGGAGATACGATGGTAAGATTGGTCATTTTCATCTTCTCGAAATATTCCACGAATACGTTTACCGCGTAGAGGTGATCCAGGGGGATATCGAAAAAGCCCTGTATCTGGCCCGCATGCAGGTCAACGGTAAGCACCCTGTTGGCCCCGGCCCGCGTAAGGATATTGGCCACAAGTTTTGCCGTAATGGGCACCCTCGGCTGATCTTTCCTGTCCTGCCTGGCGTACCCGAAATAAGGCAGTACCGCGGTTATCCGTGACGCCGACGCGCGCTTAAGCGCGTCGATCATTATCAGGAGCTCCATGATGTTGTCGTTCGCCGGGCTTGAGGTAGACTGCACCACAAAAACGTCTTCCCCCCTCACATTCTCGTTAACCTTTACGCGTATTTCACCGTCACTGAATCTCTCGACATCGGCGCTGCCCATATTGATCCTCAAGGTCCTGCATATACCTTCGGCGACAGGCCTGTTCGAGCTGCCCGTAAATATCTTTAGTTTATCAGTCATTTTTCCCTCCGGCTTTTATTTTTTGTCCGCTTTTTGTATATTTTTGCCGGCACCCCCAGGACCGTGGCGTCAGCCGGGACATTCCGGCCCTTTGTAACCACGCTGCCTGCCCCGACGACTGCGCCGCGTCCTATTTTCACCGGCGCTATAAGTATAGCCCCGACCCCGATAAAGGCGTTATCCCCAATTTCAGTCCTGTTTTTATCCTTGCCGTCATAATTAGCCGTAATGGTCCCCGCGCCTATGTTGATGCCTTTCCCGAGTACCGCGTCTCCGAGATAGGTCATGTGCTTTATCTTGCACCCCGCGCCCACCCTTGTTCTGACAAGCTCGACAAAATTGCCCACTTCGACTTTAGCGTCCAGGACCGTACCGGGCCTTAACCTGGCGTACGGGCCGATGCGGCAATCGCGCCCTATGACAACGTCTTTCTCGATGATAGTATGCGGATAAATCACCGTATCCTGCCCGACTTTAGCGTCCTTGTCCACGCTGGTCGTGGACGGGTCCTCTATGGTTACACCTTGCGCCATGAGATCATCCGTTACCCTTCGCCCGGCTATTTCATTTGCCAGTGCAAGATCTACCCTGGAGTTCACGCCCTGCGCCTCCGTAGGGTCATCCGTAGTATGGAAACCCATCTTGAGATTTTGCTTCCCGAATATCTCTATTATATCGGTCAGAAAAAACTCCTTTTTCCGCCTGTTAGGCCTTATCCTGTCTATATTTTCAAAAAGGGTTTTTTTGTCAAGCATATAAGCCCCCACGTTTATTTCCCGGATAGCCTGTTCATAAAACGCCGCGTCCGTCTCCTCGACTATTTTCTTTACCCTGCCCGAATCATCCCGCAATATCCTGCCGTACCCTTTCGGATCGCTCATTACCGCGGTAAGAAGCGTGCATTTGTTGCCGTTTTTCGCGTGCGTCTCAATCAGGGCCTTCAATGTTTCTGCCTTAAGAAGCGGCGTATCCGAATAAAGCAGCAGTATATCACCGGAATAGGCGCGGAAATAAGCCTTTGCGCACCTTATGGCATCGCCGCTGCCCAGGGGCCTCCGCTGCAGGACCACGTCAAACCCCTTAAAAACGCGCCTGAGCTTCCCGGCCTCATGCCCGAACACGAGCCCGATCCTTTTTATTCCAAGCGCCCGCACCGTATCAATGAGATACCCCAGCATGGGTCTGGAATGGATCTCATGAAGCGGCTTCGGCAGAGAGGACTTCATCCTCGTCCCCCTTCCCGCCGCCAGAATAAGACATGCGATGTTTTTTTTCATATGCCCTAAAATTCAATAACTACTGAGAATCAATTTCGGTCTATTTTCAAATTTCTATTTTTCACGTTTTTCAAATTTTGCTTCGCTATATTCATGCCCCCAGGACAAATTTTTCTTCGCAAAATTTGGTTGCCCAGCCTGGATTCGAACCAGGACGCGCAGCTCCAAAAGCTGCTGTGCTACCGTTACACTACCGGGCAACGGCGTCTTTACAGCGCTATATCCCTGCCTTCTATCTCGTCGAAGTTCTCTTCCGCAACCGGGCTGTCCTCATCCTCAAACCGCGCCCTTGCCTTCGGCTCTTTCGCCGCCTCGGCATCATAAGCCTCAAGCACCTTTCTCTGAATCATCTCCCTGCACTCAAGTGTTATGGGATGCGCGATATCCCTATGTTCGGCCTGCCTCGCCACGGCCGCATTCTGCTGCTGCGGCTGCTGCGGAAGGGCCGATCCGCATTGACTGCAATATCTGCTTCTCGCCGTATTTTTATAATGGCACTTCGGGCACGCCTCCCTGATTTTTCTCGAAGGCATCGCCACAAAAAGCCCCTTCGTGCCCTGAATAACCTTTACATTCCTTACCACAAAACAATTGTCGAATGTCAGCGTCGCATAAGCCTTAAGCTTCTTATCCGGCCCCTCCTTCAGAAAAACACGTACTTCGGTGATCTCCATGCTTCATTCTCCTTTCTCGATCTCAGAATGTTCTCGCCACGAACACGCGCCATCCGTTGTCCGCTGGAAGGCGCTCCATACATAAACGCTTCCCCTTCAGTGCCTCCTTTCGTGTCCGATATACAGCGAATACGCTGGGGCCGCTGCCCGAAACAAGGGCGCCTAACGCCCCCGCGCTTAACATTTCCGCCTTTATGCGCCCTATCAGCGGACACATATTGACTGCGGTCTCCTCCAAATCATTGCAAAGGAATGAACTGAGCTGTCCCCTGTTGCTTATAAGATTTTTGGGGGTTTTCATTTTATCAGTACCCCCCGGCCTTGTCAAGGGCAAACACCCCTTCTTATCATACATCTTATATATTGTACCTGATAGCGTCCTGATAGGCGGGGTTACAACCAGATGCCAGATCACTGTTCTGGATTTTACGGGAATCAGCCTGTCACCGATACCCGAACCCCGCGCAAAAGAGACATCTTTAATGAAAAAGGGTACGTCAGCCCCTACGCGGGCCGCGATGCGCATCATGGCGTCCTCCCCGATAGACAGCTTCCACAGCCTGTTAAGCGCCTTTAAAACACCCGCCGCGTCGCTCGAGCCGCCGCCAAGACCGGCCGCAACCGGTATTCGCTTCTCAATATGTATTTTGACCCGCGATTTGACGCCGTATCCCTTTTTTAAAAGCGCCGCGGCCTTATAGCAGATGTTTTTTCTGCCGGCCGGGACAGGGATGCCCGATGTTGTCACGGTCATCCGCCCTTTTGTCACGGAAACGGTTATCCGGTCCTTTATATTTATTCTTTCAAAGAGCGTCTCTATGTCGTGGTACCCGTCCGGCCGCTTTCTCTTCACCCTCAGGTACAGATTAACCTTAGCCGGCGCCCATAATGTGAGGGATTTCATTTTCTTTTCTTTCGCGGCCTCTCCGGCAAGCGCGGCCTTTTCTCTTTAATGGCCTGCCGGGCAGCCTGCACAATATGTTTGGCCGTAAGGCCGAAGTGCTCGAACAGTTCTTCGGGTTCGCCTGATTCTCCGAAAGTATCTTTCACCCCTATCATCTTCATTATAACCGGGCATTTCTCTATCACGACCTCGGCTATGGCGCTGCCGAACCCGCCGTAAAGCGTGTGCTCCTCTACCGTGACTATGGCGCCTGTCTCGCGCGCCGCTTTGATAATGGCGCTTCTGTCAATCGGCTTCGGCGTATGAAGGTTGATCACCCTCGCTTCAATTCCCTCTTTTTTGAGAATTTTCGCGGCCGCGAGCGCCTCATATACCACCTGCCCGCACGCGAAGACGGTTATGTCATCCCCTTTGTTGAGAACGTTGGCTTTCCCGATTTTAAAAAAATCGTTTTCCCGGGTTATGACCGGCACGGCGCTTCGCCCCAATCTTATGTACACCGGCCCCTTTAACGCCGCAGCGGCCAGCGTTGCCTTTTTCGCCGCGACCGCGTCACAGGGCACGACGATCGTCATGTTGGGCAGCATGCGCATAAGGGTGATCTCCTCAAGCGCCTGGTGGGTCGCGCCGTCAGGGCCGACGGAAATACCGCCGTGCGTGCCGCCGATTTTCACATTTAAATTCATGTATGCCAATGAGATCCTGATCTGATCCCACGCCCTTCCGCTGGCGAAAACGCCGAACGTGCACGCGAACGGTATTTTCCCGAGCAGCGCCAGGCCCGCGGCCGCGCCGAACATATCCTGCTCGGCTACGCCGAAGCCGAGGAATCTGTCCGGATACGCGTCCCTGAACCAGGCCGCGCGCGTCGAATCGGTAAGGTCAGCCGAAAGGACCACCACGTTTTTGTCTTTTGCCCCGAGCTCCAGGAGCCCTTTCCCGAAACCGTCCCTTGTAGGGAGCGCCTGCTGTTTTGCCTCATTCTTCTCAAGCTTTCTTACTGTCATGCTGTCTTTTCTCCTTTTACCGCGGTCCCGGATCAGCTTAAACCGGCCAGGACGTTATCCATGTTTATCTTTCTTTTCTTAAGCGCGTATATCTCATTCTTGGAGACGGTGAGTTTTTTGCCGCTCGCGGCATCGACGCATTTCACCGAATCAAAGTCCTCAAATTTATACCCGTACACGCAGTCCGCTATTTCCTCCATCACGTTCCCGAAGATAACTCCATCGTCGCCGCCGGCCTCCCCGAGGACCTTCAGCACTTCGTTCAGCTTGATGTCAAAATCCACGCGGAACTGCCGCGCGTTGCCTTCTTCCTCATACCTCGCGTTAACCGCTTTTACGACGTACTTCCTGGCCAGCTCCTTGTTCTCGCGAAAATGCATCCTTATCCTGTAAACTATCTGCTCTGCTATGAATTCGGGAAGGGTGATATTCTTTACGTAGAACCTGTCGTTCCAGTAGCCGAAATCCTTAAGCGCGAGGGGGGTATTCCTGAAAAACTCCTCGAGAATCTGGTCCTGCCACTCAGGATCCAGTTTATACTTCTTAAACACGTCCTTTATGGTCTGCTCTTTCCTTGACTGGGGATTGATGTTGATATCGAATATCGTCCTTTTCAGGTATTCGCCGCGCGATATGTCGTTAAAGTACGCCCGCTTCACGTCTTCGACCGATTTTATGACTATAACCTGCAGTTCGGGCAGCCTTATATCCTGGGCTATCACGCAATAAAATCGGATATCCGCGTCCGTACTCAAGACAACCCGGGATGCCGACAGGAGCACATCCTGAATGGCATCCTGCGCCTCCTCGCTCAGGCCGAAGGATAGATCGAGCAGGCTCTTAAGAGGCAGGTAAACCGCCAGCGTCTGGCCGATAACCTCGGCCTTTATTTCCAGGCCATACTCTTCCAGGCACAACGCGGCTATGGATTGGGCCAGGGTCTCTTTAGGAAATGTGGCCTTGCATCCTGCCAGGGCGAAAATCAACATCAGGATAATCGAAAGGCGAAAAATATTTCTCATCTTATGTCGAAAACGGACGTTTTGTCTTATTGTATTCTTTGAAAATAGCCTCTATCTCGTCATATTCCAGCTCCTCTTTCGTGAGGAGCTCCTGCGCGAACCGGTCGAGGAGCGGCCTTTCCGCTTTGAGCAACGCGTCGACATCGGACACGCAGTCCGAGAGTATCTTTCCCGTGTCTTTATTCAATGCCTGTTTGATGTCGTCCGAAAGCTGTTCGCTCGGTATTCTCGTGTAATCGCCCACGTATCCGGATTCGCCCATGCCCAGGCACCAAACCATAACATGCGCCTTTTCCATGGCCATACTGAAATCTTTGGACACGCCCGCAGTCGATGTGTTATACACAAGCTTTTCGGCCACATACCCGCTTACGCCGACTTTAATGTCGGCCAGTATTTTATCTTTTTTAGCGGAATGGGATTCTTCCTTGGGCGTAGGATATACATACCCCAGAGCCGAACCCCGCGGTATAATCGAAGCCTTAAACACATCGTCCGTGGGGTGCAGCAGATATGTCACGATAAGATGCCCGGATTCATGATACGCCGTCATCTCTTTTTCTTCTTTTGTCATGCTGATCTTGTGTTTTATGCCGAGGTCTATCCGTTCGAATGCCTCGCTCAGCTCTTTCATGCTCACCTTGTCATTCTTTTTCCGTGTCGCGATCAGCGCGCCTTCCATGACCGCGTTGGCGATATCGGCCGGTGATTTATTGACAGTCCTCCTGGCCAGGCGCCCCACATCTATGCTGTCATCCGTCTGAACTTTGCTCAGGTAATACGCGAAGATTTTTTCTCTGTCCTCGAGCCCCGGGAAGTTGACGTATATCTTTCTGTCAAATCTGCCGGGCCGTAAAAGCGCCTTGTCGAGGCTGTCTTCGGGCGCGTTTGTCGCGCCTATGACCACTATATTGCCTCCCTTTTCCCTCAAACCGTCCAGCTCGACAAGGAGCTGGTTCTGCGTGGCGTTCGTCTCCTGGCCGCCGCCGCCCCAGGAAAGCTGCCTCACGCGCCCTATGGCATCAAGTTCGTCTATGAATATGATGCATCCGCCGTATCCGTACGCGTAATCGCGCGCTTTCTGGAAGAGTTTCCTCACCCGCGACGCGCCCACACCGACGAATATTTCCGTAAATTCACTTCCCGACATCGATATGAAAGGCAGCCGCGCCTCCGTGGCAATGGCCTTTGCCAGATATGTCTTGCCGCATCCCGGAGGCCCGACCATGAGCAGGCCTTTTATGACCTTGCCGCCGACCGCCATTAGCCGCGCCCTGTCGCGTATAAGCTGCACCACTTCCCAGGCCTCCTGCTTGGCGTCGTCCATGCCGATCACGTCCTTCCATCTGATTTCGATATCCTTTCCCCTTATGGGCGCCTTGTCGAGCTTGGCAAAGCCCCCTCTGAGAAAAATAAGATACATAAAGACAAATATGCCGGCATGTATACCCGCCATCAGGAATTGAAGCGGCATCGTGGCCAGTGTAAGCTTCCTGTAAAAAGACTCAAGAGACATCAGCCCTATAACCGTGCCTATGAGCAGGATGATGACAACCGCCGCGACGATAATCATCATCTTGTACATCTTGAGATACATCATAAATCTTCTCATTGTTGTGGCCTCCTTTTTATGTCCTGCCCCGCGTCTTCGCTTTTACCCAAGCTTGGAGCGGGCGCCGTCCAGTTCTTTGATCGCCGCCTCATACTCGTCTTTCTTCGGCGCGACACCGTGCCATTTCACCTTGTTCTCCATGAACGAAACACCCGCGCCCTTTATTGTATGCGCCATTATCACCTGCGGCTTGCCCTTGACCTGCCTTGCCCTGTCAAACGCGTCCATAAGCTGGCTGAAATCATGGCCGTCCGCCTCGATTACATGCCATCCGAAGCTTGACCATTTGCTGCAGAAATTCGTCATATCTTTCACCTCGCAGCAGAACCCGTCGATCTGCATCTTATTATGGTCTATAATCGCGCATAAATTATCCAATTTATAATGGCTGGCCGTCATGGCCGCCTCCCATACCTGCCCTTCATTAGTCTCGCCGTCACCCATTATGCAGTAAACTCGCGCTTTCACGTTGTCCATCCTGTCTGCCAGGGCCATGCCGTTCGCGATGGAAAGCCCCTGTCCGAGCGAACCACTCGATATCTCAAGCCCGGGAAGCCCCAGCTGGGGGTGCCCCTGAAGCCGGGTACCGAGTTTTCTCAATGTCCAGAGTTCCTGCCTCGGGAAAAACCCTCTGTCCGCCAGCACGGCGTACAAAGCCGGGCATCCATGGCCTTTGGACAAAAGCAGCTTATCCCTTTCCCTCCAGGCCGGCCTTTTCGGATCGTACCGCATCTCGCAATAATAGAGCGCCGCGAGTATTTCCACCAGCGACAGTGATCCTCCGGGGTGGCCGCTCCCGGCCGTGTAAAGCATTTTCAGTATATCTTTCCGTATTTCTACGGCCTTTTTTTTCAGCGTGCCGATATCGGGTGCGGTCGCGTCTTCTCTCATGTCTTGTGCAGCTCCTTCCGTTTTTTGCCTGCTATTCAGCTTTCTCCAGAACGTCGCTTAAAGCGTTTATTTTGTTTCTTATCTCATCCTGTCCGGGTTTAAGCTCAAGTGATTTTTCCCATTGGACGCGGGCTGTGTCATCCATGCCCAGGGCATGGTATACATCGCCCATGTGATCCCTTATTACCGGATCCTCCCCTTCGCGGGCTACGGACTGTTCCAGCTCTCTCACCGCGCCCTCCATATCGCCCTTTTTGTAGTATATCCATCCCAGGCTGTCAAGATAAGCGGCATTGCCCGGATCCATTTTAAGGGCCTTAACTGCCAGATCTTCGGCATCATCCAGATTGGCGCCTTCCTCGGCATACATGTACGCCAGATAATTGTACGCCTCGTGCATCGTCCCGTCATAACCGATCGCTTTCCGGAACGCGCCCGCGGCATTTGCCCTGTCGCCCTTCCTGTCGTAAATCACGCCGAGATAAAAATAACTCCACGCGTCTTCCGGATTTACGGCAAGCACCTTGCCCAAATACGCGGCAGCTTCATCGTTGTCGCCGGAAATCATGTAAGCGTACCCCAGCATTCTGTTAAGCTTAACCCCCTGGAATCCCCTGTTTTCGGCTTTACGCAAAACATCTATCGCCGGACCGCTCTGGCCTTCTTTCATGTATGCCATATAGAGTAGAATATAGTTCTCCAGTTCGCCGGGGTACAGGTGCACCAGCTTCCTGTAAATGGAAACTGCCTTTTCGGTTTGTCCCGCGCCGTAATAAAGCTGAGCGAGGCGGTTATAGACAGCCGCATTGAGCGCATCGATTTTCAGCGCGGACAGATACGCCTGCTCAGAGTTTTCGGTATCCCCCTTAATCTCATAAAGCAGCCCCAGTGTGATATACGCCTCAAGATACCGGGGCTCGAGCTCGGTCACTTTGCGTATTTGCGCTATAGCGTCATCAACCCGGTTCAGCCTGGTATATACGACACCGAGGTTGAAATGCCCGAGCGGCGAATCGGGTTCAGAGGCGATTATTTTTTCGTATACCCCTACCGCCTCTTTGTATTTTCTCTGCATCACCATGAGGTCTGCGAGAGAAAAAAGCGCCTTCGCGTTGCCGGGGTCTTTTTTTATGACGCTTTCATATTCTTTTCTGGCCATGTCATGCTTTTTTTCCGACATATACACAACGGCCAGGATGAGATACGGCGCCGCGTTGTCAGGATCCAGTTTTTTCACGCGCTCAAACTGCCGGATTGCCTGGCGCGTTTTTCCGGTCCCGAGATAATCTATGCCCAGCCTCAGCCTTACGTAGGAGTTCCATCCGTTACAGCGAAGCGCCTTTTTATATTCGGCTATCGCTTTGTGTGTGTCCCTCTGGTTGTCGTAAATAAGGCCCATCGTGTAATGGGCAAGGCAGTCGGCAAAACGCTCCTCTTCTGTTTCTTTTTGGGAAACCTTGACAGAATCGCCAGCCGCGGCCGCGGCTTCGTGAAATTCCAGAGCCCGGCACAATGTTCCGGGACCGTTAAAACACGGAAAAAACGCGCACAAGAAAACGCATATTTTGATAACGCCTTCCCGCATATCCTATCTGATTCTCTTCTTGTGTCTGTCTCTTCTCAGCCTTTTTTTCCTTTTATGTGTCGCCATCTTGTGTCTTTTTCTCTTTCTCCCGCAGGGCATCCTTTTCTCACCTCCTCATCAGTCAATGACTTTATTCAAGGGATATTCGATTATACCTTGGGCCCCGGCCTTTTTTAGCCCGGGGATCAGCTTCTTTACGTCTGCCTCGCTGATAATCGTATCCACGTCAAACCACCCTTTTTCGGACAGGTGCGATATGGTGGGCTTCTTCATGGCCGGCAGGATGGCCAGCACCCTTCCAAGGTTTGCCGAATTTACGTTCATCTTCAGCCCGACCTTGTCTTCTGCCATAATGGCGCCTTTGAGCAAAAGTACGATTTCCTCCATTTTCCTCTTTTTTGACGGGGTATTCCAGGCGGTTTTGTTCGCGATAAACTGCGTCGTGGATTCACAGACAGTATCCACTATGCGCAGGTCATTCGCCCTCAACGAGGCCCCTGTCTCGGTCAGTTCAACGATGCCGTCAATGCCCATTTTGGTCTTCACTTCGGTCGCGCCCCAGCTGAATTCCACGTCCGCCAGGACCTTCTTCTTTCTGAAATATGCCCTGGTTACGTTGACCAGTTCGGTCGCTACGCGCTTGCGGTGCAGTCCCTTTACCCCTTTTATCTTTGATTTCACGGGCACGGCCAGCACCCACCGCACAGGTTTTATGCTCTGCTTCGCGTAAACAAGGTCCGCAACCCTTACGACTTTAGAATTATTCTCAAGTATCCAGTCATTACCCGTTATTCCGCAGTCTATGAGGCCGTTTTCCACATATCTTGACATCTCCTGAGCCCTGAATAAAACCGCCTCTATATCGTTGTCGTCTATGGACGGGAAATAGCTTCTTTGCGAAACATGTACGTTAAATCCCGCCTTTTTGAATATCCTGATTGTTGACTCCTGCAGGCTGCCCTTTGGAATGCCTAATTTCAGCTTCATTGTTTATGCCCCTCTCAATTCTTCCTGTACCAGTGTGCTTTTTTGTTTCCGTGAATATACCATTCGGCTCTTTTTAACGCGGGTGCGCGGATTGATCCGCCATTTTTTTCTTATTTTCAGCGATTTCGGCTTTTTGGGTGACATTTTCGTTATTATCGCGTTTTTCCGCTTATTATGATTTTATAGTATAAGTAATTGCGTGTCAATATAATAGATAAGCGGGATTTATGCGGCAGGTTAGATGCGCTTCAGGTCTATGGCCAGCCGGGCCTTTGACGAAATAACCGCAAACCAGTCTTTCAGCGCTTTCATTTTTTTAATAGACAGCACCTTCGCGCTGTAATTTTCTTTCTCACGCGAAAACTTTTCCGTATCAATCGCCTTGAACTCGTCCAGGCGGGCGATTATGTACCCCTTCCTGGTCTTGAACGGGCCGTTTGACTGTCCGGGAGACAATGTCATGACCTTATCCAGAATCAGGACCGCCTCGCCGACACCTTCGAGGTAATCGAATCTCGTGATAAAATCCGTTTCCTGCCTTTTCAGCCCGTAGGTCCGGGCGGCGTCTTCCATGGAGATGCCGCCTCCGGAAATGCGATTGTATATTTCTTCGGCCTTTTGTCCGGCCAGGACGTCGGATTTTTCACGGCCTAATTCAGCCCTTATGACCGGTTCGGCATCTTCCCTGCTTTTTACCGTCTTTGGGGTTTTTGATTTTATCTCGATCAGATAAATATACCCCCCGGCCGCGTCGTCCGACAGTATGGCGTTGTCTCCCGGATTCATGTTAAATATGCCGTCATATGTTTTGGCGTCGAACTTGAACTCATCCGGAGGCGTCCCCCTGGGCAGAGCCCCGATATCCTCAACGGTAATCCCGTTTTCGGCGGCTATCTCGCGGAATTTGCCGGGGCCGGGGTTTTTCTTTATCTCCCCGTAAATGCCGTTCACCCCGCGCATCATAAATTCCTTCTCCATAAGGCTCGCGTACGGAAACTTCATGCACACAAGATCAGCCCGTTCCGGCGCCGTAAAATCATCGATATGCTCCCGGTAATATTTATCAATGTCTTCCCGTGATGTGCCGGCTTCCGGCAAAAACGCCTCCCTGTCCACGCTTATGTACGATATCCTCCCCTTTTCGTTGTCCCGCCTGTAGGCCTCGAGTATCTCATCATCCGAAACGCCGACGTTTTTCAGTATGTTTTCCTTTTCCCTGGCTATGATAAGCAGTTTTCTTATGCATTCCTCGAAACTTCTCGTGGTAATGCCGAGATTCTGGGTTATTACATAGTCGTAAAATTTTCCGTCGAACGCGCCGTCCCTCACGAAAAGGGGGTTGTTGGTTATAAAGGCCACGACTTCTCCGTCGCTAACCCTGACATTGTCGCGCCTGGCCTCGTCCAGCATGATAAGGTTGTCCCACGTCATGCCGTTAACAAGCGCCCGGTCCTCTATCAGTTTGTCCAGCATGTCCTTATTACCGGCAAAATGCAGTATAAGCTGTATCTCCGTCTCCCGGCGCGCCTTCAGAAAGTCGTCTATCGGTACGGCTTTGCCGTCTATGTCGCCGACGTACCGGCTGCCCGCTATGGTCTTTTTGCCCATGCTGCCCACCCCCCACAGCACAAACGCCGGGATGATAATGAACGCAAGGGCCACAAGGATGCGTTTCTGGACCTTTTTTTTACGCAGAAAATTCAGCATGTTACCTCAGAAATTTCTTCAGCTCTTTCATGAACTGGGACACGTCCCTGAACTGCCTGTATACCGAGGCGAACCTGACATACGCTATCTCATCCGTCTCGTACAGATTTGTCATGACGAGCTCGCCGATCTCTTTTGAGTCCACTTCTTTTTCGAATTTTCGCTGTATCTGCTTCTCGACCCTGTCTATTATCGCTTCCTGTTTCTCTATGGACACCGGCCTCTTTTCGCATGCCTTCATTATGCCCGCGAGTATTTTTTTCCTGTCAAACGGCTCCCTGCGGCTGTCCTTCTTCACGACCATGAGCGGTATCTCCTCGATATGCTCATACGTGGTAAAACGCCTCTCACACTTCAGGCATTCCCTGCGGCGCCTTATGCTCTGGCCCGAGTTCGAGCCCCGTGAATCTATTACCTTATCCTTCCGTGATCCGCAATATGGGCATCTCATGGCTTTGTCCGCGGCGCCCTTCGGGGATTTGTCACCCGCACCCGTACGCGCGCCTCCCTGAGAAACCCTGCCGACATGCTGTCCGGATACGAGTCTGCGATAACCACGGCCTTTATACCCGCGTTAATAATCATCTTCGCGCATATTATGCAGGGGTGTATGGTGGAATAAAGGACGGCCCCCTTTACGCTGGTCCCATGGAGCGCGGCCTGCAGAAAGGCGTTCTGCTCGGCATGAAGCCCGCGGCACAGCTCGTGCCTTTCTCCCGACGGTACGCTCATCTTTGCGCGCAGGCAGCCGGTCCTGTCGCAGTGCTCTATCGAGGACGGCGCGCCGTTGTACCCAGTGGCGAGTATCTTCCTGTCCCGCACAAGGACCGCCCCCACATGCCTCCGCACGCACGTGGAACGCGTGGCCACAAGTTCGGCTATTGACATAAAATACTCGTCCCACGAAGGGCGCTTTTTCCCGTCCGGGCGCTTAATTCCGGCCATCACAGACCCTCCATTTCCATGATCATATCAGCGTAAAGAGGGAATGCCTCGACGATGCGCTTTACCCTGGGCTTTACCACCCTGAGCGTCTTCAGATCCCTGGGATGCGTGAGTATCTCATCTATCAGGACCGCTATCTCGCGCATCTGGGGCTCTTTCATGCCCCTGGTAGTGGCGGCAGGGGTGCCCAGCCTTATGCCGCTTGTCACAAACGGGCTTTCCTCGTCGAACGGTATCAAATTTTTGTTGACGGTTATATTGGCCTTATCCAGAAAGAGCGCGGCATCTTTGCCGGTAATATTTTTGTTGCGCAGATCCACGAGCAACAGATGCGTGTCCGTACCGCCCGACACTATCCTGTACCCGCGGCCCGCCAGTTCCGCCGCAAGCGCCCTGGCGTTTGCCACAATCTGCTTCTGGTAAGTTTTAAACTCCGGTTTAAGCGCCTCCTTGAGGGCGACGGCCTTGGCCGCTATGGTCTGCATCTGGGGCCCGCCCTGCATACCCGGGAAAACGGCCATGTCTATTCTTTTCGCGAACTCTTTCCTGCATATGATGATACCCGCGCGCGGGCCCCTAAGCGTCTTATGAGTCGTGGTGGTGACGAACTCGGCGAAAGGAACAGGGTCGGGATGTATGCCCGCGGCCACAAGGCCCGCGAAATGGGCCATGTCCACGAAAAGATAGGCGCCGGTCCTGTCGCAGATCTGCCGGAACTTTTTGAAATCTATCTTCCTCGGATAGGCGCTCGCCCCGGCGAGTATCATCTTGGGCTTTGTTTTCTGCGCGATCGCCAGAACCTCGTTGTAATCTATCTGCTCGGTCTTTCCGTTCAGCCCGTACGGCACTATATTGTAGAGCATGCCGGAAAAATTATGCGTGTGCCCGTGGCTCAAGTGCCCGCCGCACGCCAGGTCAAGCGCCATTACCGTATCCCCGGGTTTGAGCACGGACAGGTAAACCGCCATATTGGCCTGCGTTCCGCAATGGGGCTGGACGTTGACATGTTCGGCGCCGAAGAGCTTCTTCGCCCTTTCTATCGCCAGCTGCTCGACTACGTCGACAAACTCACAGCCGTTATACCACCTTTTGCCGGGATACCCCTCGGCATATTTGTTCACCATGGTGGACCCCTGGGCCTCAAGCACCGCGGGGCTTGTGAAATTTTCGCTCGCTATGAGCTCTATATTGGCGGCCTGCCTTTTTGTCTCGTTCAGGATGGCCTTGAAAACCTCGGGATCCTGCTTTTTCAGATATTTCACTTTTACCTCTCCAGTTCTTTTATCTGTCCCACGCGTCTTTCGTGACGCCCCCCCTCTGTTCCGGTTGACAGAAAAACATCCGCGATATCTTTAGCGGCCCCGATTCCCACCCTCGTGGCCGCAAGCGACAGGACATTACAGGCGTTATGGCGCCTGGCTGATTCGGCTTCATCAGCCGTATCGCACACCGCCGAGCGTACGCCGCTGACTTTATTGGCGACTATGGCCATGCCGAACCCGGTCTTGCAGATAACTATGCCGAACTCCGCTTTACCGTCCGCTACCGCCTTTGCCGCCTTATGCCCGAAAAGCGGATAATCGCACGCCTCCGCGGTATCTGTCCCGAAATCGATGACTTCGTAACCCTTCGCGCTTAGATGCTGTTTAAGGGCCTCTTTCAATATAAAGCCCCCGTGGTCGGCGCCCATTGCTACAACCGGTTTATCGGCCATAAACCCCTCTCCTAACCCGGCCGCGAGCGGCCGTCAATTCTTTAACCACCCCAAAAAACCTTCTATGGAATCTTTTATCGCGAACAGCACGTTTGTGTAGAACGTCTTGCTCTTGCCTATTGGGTCTGGTATGTTTTTCTCATCCGCTTCCGCGTCAAACTCGCGCAGGAAAAACACCTTATCATCGCTGTCAGGCGCCATCGCGTGTATTATGTACTGGTGATGCGGTTCCATGATAAGCACCACATCCGCCCGCTGAATAATATCCGGAGCAATGCAGGTTGACTTGTAACGGGACACGTCAATGCCTTCCTCCTTCATCACTTCAACCGTCTCGGGCGAAGGCGGCATGTGCTCCATGGCGCCTGTCCCCGCCGAATGCGCGTTCAAATCCAGGCCCAGTTCTTTCGCCCGTTTTTTAAGGTAGCCTTCGGCCATTATGCTCCGGCAGCTGTTCCCGGTGCATACGATGAGCACGTCTTTTATGCCTTCCTTTGCCATTTATCCCTCTATAGCTGCCAGGCACACGCTTTTTAAGGCCTCCCCGCTGACCGCGCCTTTCCTGACGATGCGTAAAAGCGGCCCGCTCGCGTCCACAATGGTGGAATCAACCCCTATGCGCGTCCTGCCCCCGTCAATAACGGCGTCTATCCGGCCTCCCAGGTCATTTAAAACATCTTCCGCGGTTACGGGCGACGGCGAACCCGACATATTGGCGCTGGGAGCGGCCAGGGGCGCGCCCGCGGCCCCGACCAATTCTCTGGCTATTTTATTATCCGGCATCCTGAAGGCTATTGTTTTGCCTTTTTCCTTTGCCTTGAGAATTATCGTAAGCGGCCCTGGCCAGAACCGGTCCATAAGCGCCTTCGCGGCCGGAGGGACGTAAACGCCCGTATCTTCCATCATCTTTTCGTCTGAAATAAGCATCGCAAACGGCTTATGCCCGGGCCTTTGTTTAACTTCGTAAAGCCGGTTTACGGCCGCCTCATCGCCGTACACGGCCGCCAGGCCGTACACTGTTTCCGTGGGAAAGGCCACAAGCCCGCCGGCGCGCAATATCTGCGCGGCCTCCTCTATGGCCTCGGTTTCCGGATCATCCGGCGTTACCAGGATAACTTTGGTGCTTTTCACGATTCGTTTCCTACGGATTAATTTTCCGGTTCTTCTTCCTGACCGAGACGGCCAGGTCTTTTTTATGGATCTCCAGTTTCTTTGCCAGTTTCCTGTCCGAAAGCGCTATTATCTCGGCTGCGAAAATCCCGGCATTTCTGGCCCCGGCCGGCCCGATCGCCATCGTCGCCACCGGCACGCCGGCCGGCATCTGCACGGTAGACAGAAGAGAATCAATGCCTCTCAGGGCCTGGGACTCCATCGGAACCCCGATAACGGGTAATGACGTAAGGCTCGCCACGACACCCGCTAAATGCGCCGCCCCTCCGGCGCCCGCGATTATAACCTTTATGCCCCGCCTGGAGGCGTGCCTGGCGAATCTTGCCACGTCCTCGGGCGAACGGTGGGCCGAAAGAATTTTAACCTCGCACGCTATGCCGAATTTATTGAGCATATCGTGCGCGTTTTTCATCACTGACATGTCCGAATCACTGCCCATTATGACCGATACTGCCGGCATCTTCATGGCAATCCTTTCTTTAATTTTTGCGGTCCCTGGCACCGGCGCCCGCCCTGAGGGCCCGATATCCTATGTCATGACGGTAATGCGCGCCGTCAAACTTAATCCGCCCGCAGGCCCGGTACACCGCATCTATGGCATCCCCGACGGTTTCCCCCATGCCTGTCACGTTGAGTACCCTGCCGCCGTCAGTCACCACCCCGGCGCCGTCTTTCCTCGTACCCGCGTGAAACACCATTATATCCTTTTTGTCTTTAAAAAAATCCAGCCCTGATATTGCCTTGCCTTTTTCGTACGGGCCGGGATAACCTTCGGACGTCATCACAACCGAGACGCACGGTCTCGGATCCCACTCAACCGTCATGCCGCCGATATCGCCGTTCACTGAAGCGAGCATAAGCCTAACAAGGTCGGTTTTGAGCCGCGGCAGTAACGCCTGTGTCTCCGGATCTCCGAACCGCGCGTTAAACTCAAGCACCTTCGGCCCGTCTTCGGTTATCATGACGCCCGCGTAAATCACTCCCTTGTAAGGGTTGCCCTCTTTTTTCATTCCTTCGAGAAGAGGGTCGATTACCTCTCTCGCTATCCTGTCAAGCATATCCCCTGTAATGACCGGCGCCGGGGAATAAGCGCCCATCCCGCCCGTATTCGGCCCTTTATCGTTGTCAAAAACGCGCTTGTGGTCCTGGCTCGAATCGAGTATGATCCGGTTTTTTCCGTCGGATACCGCCAGTATGGAGGCCTCTTCGCCCGAGAGCGCCTCTTCCACGATAATTCTGGCGCCTGCTGACCCGAACGCCTTTTTGCAGAGCGCCTCTTCTATCGCGTTCTCGGCCTCGCGGGCCGAGCCGCACACTGTAACGCCCTTGCCGGCTGCCAGCCCGTCAGCCTTTATGACAAAAGCGGCGCCCTTCTTTCTCACATACTCTTTTGCCTTTTCGGCGTTGTCGAACACCTCAAAATCAGCCGTAGAAATACCGTATTTGCGCATCATGGCTTTCGCGTAAGCCTTGCTGCCTTCCAGCATGGCCGCTTTCCCCGACGGGCCGAATACCTTTAACCCGTTTTGGGAGAAGATGTCCGCGATGCCGGCGACGAGCGGCGCCTCCGGCCCCACGCATGTAAGATCTATTCTTTCATCCTTGGCAAACGATAAAAGCCCGTTTATGTCATCCGCTTTTATGTTCACGTTTTCGGCGGTTTCGGCCGTGCCCGCGTTTCCGGGAGCGCAGAATATCTTATCCACCGCGTCGGACCGCGCTATCTTCCACGAAAGCGCGTGCTCCCTGCCGCCCGACCCCACGACCAGTACTTTTATCCCCATATAAGCGCCCTATGAATCGATCAGCTCGACCCTGCGTCTGCCTTTTATTATTTCTCCGATAAGACAGCTTTCAAGCCCGTATTTGTCGAGCAGTATCCGTTTGGCCTTCCACGCGGCCTGCTTCGATGTGACGATAACCATGCCGATGCCCATGTTGAACGTCCTGAACATCTCCCTCTCGTCCACGTTGCCCCTTTTCTGTATCAGGTTGAATATCTCCGGCACCTGCCATGCGCGCTTAAACATGACCGCGGCTTTGTTTTCCGGAAGTATGCGGATAACATTGTCGAAAAAACCCCCTCCGGTAATATGCGCTATGCCTTTTATGTCGAGGGCGCGGATAAGCTCAAGTATCGGCCTGACATAAATCAGCGTGGGCCTGAGAAGCTCATCCTTAAGTTTCCCCCTGATTTCGCTTTTCGAGAAAACTTTCCGCACCATCGAATAACCGTTTGAATGTATCCCGCTGGATTGGATGCCGAGAATAAGATCCCCTTCGCGCGCCGACGAACCGTCGATAACGCCGTCCTCGTCGACCATGCCCACGGCAAACCCCGCGATGTCGTATACGCCCCTACCGTACATGTCGGGCAATTCCGCGGTTTCTCCTCCGATCAAGGCGACATTCGCGATCCTGCATCCCTCGGCTATGCCTTTTAGAATATCACGGGCAACGCAAGGCTTGATTTTGCCCGTGCCGAAATAGTCCAGGAAAAACAGCGGCTCGGCGCCGCATGTCACAAGGTCGTTGACGCACATGGCCACAAGATCAATGCCCACCGTGTCATTCTTGCCGGCCTGCTGCGCGATAAGGAGCTTCGTGCCCACGCCGTCCGTAGACGCCACAAGGAGCGGCCGCTTGTATTTCCCGGCCGCGGGCCTGAAAAATCCGGCGAACGCGCCGATATTCCCCACCCATCCGTCCCTCCTGGTAGAGGCGACCATGGGTTTAATATCCTCGACAAACCGGTTGGCCTTGTTTATGTCAACGCCCGCTTTTCTGTATGTTATTTTCATGTGTTTATACCCGTTTTCCTTATTTTGCCTTGTCCCCTTCCACGATTTTCAACACTTCCTCGTACGTCTCTTCTATGTTGCCGAGATCACGCCTGAACCTGTCCTTATCCATCTTTCGGCGGGTCCCCTTTTCCCACAACCTGCATGTATCGGGTGAGATTTCGTCCCCGAGCAGGACTTTCCCCTTATGCCTGCCGAACTCCAGCTTGAAATCGACGAGGTCCAGGTTCCTCTCCCCGAAGAAATTCCTAAGGACGTTATTAACCTCAAACGAGCGCCTTTTTATGGTCTCGAGCTCATTCTCCTTGGCCATCTCAAGGGCCAGGATGTGATAATCGTTTATGAGCGGGTCATGCAGGGAATCCGCCTTATAGTGATATTCCAGCACAGGGGTTTTGAGCACCAGCCCTTCCTCGATAGCGAGCAGTTTGCTCATGCCTCCGGCGACGATATTGCGTATTGTGACCTCAACCGGTATTATCTCCAGTTTTTTGACGAGCATGTCCCTTTCGTTTAACAGGCGCACAAAATGCGTCTCGACGCCTTTGGACTCGAGGAGCCCGAATAATTCCGACGATATCTTATTGTTGACCACGCCCTTGCCCTTTATCACGCCCCGCTTCGTGGCGTCAAATGCCGTCGCGTCGTCCTTGAATTCCTGTATGACCAGTTCCGGGTCTTCCGTGGTAAAGAGTTTTTTAGCCTTTCCCTCATAGATCATCTTCAGCTTCTTCATCTGTCGTACCTCCATTTCTAGCTTATGCCGACCTTTTTAAAAATGTAATCCGCCTGTTTGAGATGATATCCCATATCGGCGCATGCCTTTATCTCTTTTTCCGTCAGGTAGCGCCTGACCTTCCTGTCCTCAAGCACCGCGTCCAGAAAAGGCAGCTCTTCCGCCTGCACCGTAAGGGCCGCGGCCTGCATGATGTCATAGGCCTCATCCCTGGTGATCCCTTTGTCTATGAGCCGCAGCATGAGGTGCTGGGAAAATATTATGCCTTTTGTCCTGTCGAGATTCTCTTTCATCCGGTCCGTATTTACCACAAGTTTATCCACTATGTCCGTCATCTTCCCAAACATGTAATCGAGCAGTATCGTGGAATCCGGCACGATCACCCGCTCAACAGAGGAATGAGATATGTCCCTCTCGTGCCACAGCGGCATGTTCTCCATCGCCGCCAGGGCGTTGCCGCGCAATATCCGCGCGAGGCCGCATATCCGCTCGCATATTATGGGGTTTTTCTTGTGCGGCATGCTCGACGACCCCTTCTGCGTAGACGAGAAGAATTCCTGGACCTCGCCTATCTCCGTGCGCTGCAGAGACCTGAATTCTGTCGCGAATTTCTCGAGCGAGGTCCCGCACAGGGCCAGGGCGGTCATGTACTCCGCGTGCCTGTCCCTCTGCAGTATCTGCGAGGATACGCGGGCGGGCTTTAAGGCCATCTTTTTGCACACGTACTCTTCCACAAACGGGTTCACGTTGGCGTACGTGCCGACAGACCCCGATATCTTGCCGTACGCTATGGTCTCGCGGGCATGTCTCAGCCGGTCAAGATTGCGCGCCATCTCGTCGTAAAATAAGGCCATCTTAAGGCCGAAGCTTGTCGGCTCGGCATGCATGCCGTGCGACCGGCCTATCATCACTGTGTTTTTATAGCGCAGCGCCTTCTTTTTGAGGGCCTTCATCAGGACCTTCGCGTCTTCTATAAGGATATCCATGGCCTCGGCCATCATGACCGAAAGTCCGGTATCAAGGACATCGCTGGAGGTAAGGCCGTAGTGCAGGTACTTGGCCGGTTCGCCGACCTGCTCGGTAATGCTTTTCACAAAGGCTACGATGTCGTGATTTGTCTCTTTCTCGATGGCCTTTATCCTGTCAATGTCTATCCTGGCCTTTTTCCTGATATCCGAGACAGCCTTTTTCGGCACCACCTTAAGGCGGGAAAACGCCTCGCAGGCAAGAATTTCCACATCCAGCATTTTTCTGAACTTGTTTTCCTCGGTCCAGATTTTCACCATTCCAGGCAGAGAATATCGCGATATCATATGCGTTCCTTTGTTATGTTATCGTTGTTTATAAGGGGTCACCGGTCTGTATTTTATACCATAATAGGGATATGTTGTCAACACGCGACCCCCGGTTTGCGAGCGACCCCCGGCTGAATCCATATAATGTGATATTCCTCTGCGCAAGCCGCGCCGCTATGTCACTGTACAGGAGAACTAAATAGCATATTGCGGACCCATATCAGTCACCAGCGCCCCCTCATGTAATCGCTTTGCCGTAATTATACTACTTTTCATGGCAGGAAGCACAGAAAATACGGCAACCCGGGCTTGTCCTATATCGTTGGCGCTCCTTCCGGCCTATCGGCGCGCATACCTAACAATTACAATACGGTTACATTTCTTTGACAATTCAATGCCGCGCGTATGATATAATCCAGTCAGATAAATTTGCGATTTGTGATATAATAAACCAATGAAAAAGATGGGTAATCTAAAATTAGTTTTTGAATTTATTTCTTTGCTCCTGAAGCGGCACGAAAAATCCGGGCTAAAGCCCCGGATAGCGCCGAGACGCGCGTCGGGCGCCGCCGGTCTCTACAAAGTCCTGGACAGGGACAGGTTCTACGGCCGGCATTTTGACGGGGCAAAAAACACCATGAAGCTTATCGACATCAGCACCACCGGCTGCGCCTTCAGCACCGGCGCGGCCATCCCCAAAGGTCTGTATGTGGAAATCGAGATAGACAGGCTGTCTCAGGAACACTCCTTGGAAACGCCTATAATCGTCTCCTGTGAAACGGTGTACTGCCTCGCCCGGGGGGATTTTGAGAACAGGATAGGCGCGCGGTTCCTCGAAATAGACTGGAAAGACGTGCAGAAAATCAGGGCTTTCAGCGAGCCGCAGGCCCGCGGCTTTTCCCGTTATTAACCCCGGCGCTTATTCTTCAAATACCATTCGATTGTACGTTTAAGGCCCTGCTCAAAATCCGTCTTTGCCTTAAATCCGAACTCCCTCTCCGCCATAGAGGTGTCAAGCCGTCTCACCGGCTGGCCGTCGGGCATAGAGGCGTCCCATATGATATCTCCGGTAAACCCGGTCAGCCGCGCTATCAGCGAGACAAGGTCTTTTACGGAGATCTCAAACCCCGCGCCTATGTTTACGGGTTCGGGCTTATTGTATTTTTCCATGGCCAGCACTATCGCCTCGGCGCAGTCTTCCGCGTATAAAAATTCGCGCGTCGGTTTACCCGTGCCCCACACGGTTATAGACGGTACAGGGCCCCCCTTGCCGGCATCCTTTTTATCCATGGCATCAACGCACTTTTTAATGACCGCGGCTATAACATGCGATGATTCGGGGGCAAAGTTGTCTCCCGGGCCGTAGAGGTTGACAGGCAGCAGGAATATCCCGTTAAAACCGTACTGCTGCCGGTATGCCTGCGACTGGACGAGCAGCATTTTCTTGGCCAGGCCGTAGGGCGCGTTGGTTTCTTCGGGATAGCCGTTCCAGAGGTCCCTCTCCTTAAACGGGACGGGCGCAAATTTTGGATAGGCGCAGATGGTCCCGATCGCCACAAATTTCCCCGCGCCGCGCATCCTCGCCTCTTCCATCATCTGTATGCCCATGATGAGATTGTCGTAAAAAAGCTCGCCGGGCTTGCTCTTGTTCAGGCCGATACCGCCGACCTTGGCCGCAAGGTGTATCACGACATCCGGCTCGGCTTTTTCGTAGACCCGGCGCACGTCATCCATCTTTGTCAGGTCATATTCGGTTATCAGCGGGACCGTGAGATTCCGGTACCCACGGTTTTTCAGGTTCTTCATGACATAAGAGCCGAGAAAGCCCGAGCCCCCGGTTATGAGAATTCTTTTTGACAGATCAGGCTTAAAGTCTTTATCCATTTCGCCCTCAATCCCCCATCCACCATTTATCGGGAAACACCCTTTTTAAAAACTCGTCCCCTTCTCCGATCGGTTTAAGCCCTATGGCCCGCATGTCCGCGTCCATCATGATTTTTACCAGATTGCCGAAGCATACCCTGGGTTTCCACTTAAGCTTTGATTTCGCCCTGGAAGTGTCGGCAACCAGGTTGTCGACTTCCGTAGGCCGCATATACCGCCTGTCTATGTCCACGTATTTCCTGTGATTAAGCCCGACGTACGCGAAGGCGGCCCTGACAAATTCTTCCACAGAATGCGTCTCGCCCGTGCCGAGCACGTAATCCCCCGGGGCCGCCTGCGTAAGCATCTTCCACATCGCCTCGACATATTCCGGGGCGTATCCCCAGTCACGCCTGGCTTTAAGGTTCCCGAGATATAATTTGTTCTCTTTCTTCGCCAGTATCAGCGCTATGCCCCTTGTGACTTTTCTCGTGACAAACGTCTCTCCCCTCCTGGGAGATTCGTGATTAAAGAGTATCCCGTTGGACGCGAAGATGCCATACCCTTTCCTGTAATTTACCGTCATCCAGTAGGCGTATGCCTTGGCAACGGCGTACGGGCTCCTCGGCCTGAACGGCGTCTGCTCGTTCTGCGGGGGAGGGGCGTCACCGAACATTTCACTGCTTGAGGCCTGGTAAAATTTTATTTTTTTCTTGCTTATCCTCAAGGCCTCCAGTATCCTCGTGGTCCCGAGCGCCGTTACGTCGCCCGTGTATTCGGGCATGTCAAAACTGACCCGGACATGGCTCTGCGCCCCGAGGTTATAGATCTCGTCGGGGTGTATGTTGTTTATGATATATGAGCTCTGCTCGAAGCTTGCCAGATCCCCGTAATGCAAAAACAGCCTCGCCCCTTTCTTATGGGGGTCAACATAAAGGCGGTTGATCCGAGCCGTATTAAAAGTGCTGCTTCTCCTGATCAGGCCGTGCACCTCGTATCCCTTTTTCAAAAGCAGTTCCGCCAGATAACTGCCGTCCTGTCCTGTTATGCCTGTAACGAGCGCTTTTTTCGCCATATCCCGGGCTCCTTTCAACCGCGCGTTAAAAAGACCGCGCCTTATTGACCTCTTTCGTATGTTCAGTTTTCTAATATATCACACGCGGGCATAGTTTCAATATTTATCTTTTAAGAATAAGAAGGGATCAGGCCTTTCGGCATTGGGCATTGCCTCAGGACAAATTTGGTAGCGGGGGGCCGATTTGAACGGCCGACCTTCGGGTTATGAGCCCGACGAGCTACCTGGCTGCTCCACCCCGCAATTGTGTAGACGAGCGCCTATTATAACAAATCCGCCCCGGCTGCGCAAGCATTAATCGGTTTTATATATAATCTCGCCCTGGCGTGTCTTCTTCATCTTTTCCCTGGCCACCTTTTCGACATAGACGGGGTCTGTCTCCAGCCTGCGTATTGTCTCTATCAGAAGCGTGTTTGAGCCCTTAAGCTCCTCTATCTTTCGCTCAAGCGCCCTGTTTTCCTCTTTCAGCTGCTGGAGCCTGGAGAAACCGGGAAAATAGATAACTGCCAGCATGAGAAGGACAAGGCCGTACCGGATGAGTTTGCGCCTGTTCACAACCGCCCTCCTCTTAAATGTCCGCCGGGAACCGGGATCCCTCTGCCGGCCTTACCGCCTTCCCTTCCATATTGAACTGCCGTAAACGGCTTTTTTGCCGAGGGTTTCCTCTATCCTCAGGAGCTCGTTATATTTGCATATCCTGTCAGTCCTGCATACGGACCCGGTCTTTATCTGGCCGGTGTTCAGGGCCACGACAAGGTGGGATATGGTCGTATCCTCTGTCTCCCCGGACCTGTGAGAGACTACGGCGGTGTATCCGGCTTTCCTCGCCATCTCCACCGCTTCGATTGTCTCCGTAAGGGTCCCTATCTGGTTGACTTTTATGAGAATTGAGTTGGCTATCTTTTTCTCGATCCCCTGTTTCAGCCTTTTGGTGTTTGTCACAAAAAGGTCGTCTCCGACAAGCTGTATCTTGGATCCCAGCTTTTTTGTCATGAGGCCCCAACCGCTCCAGTCGTCTTCGGCAAGCCCGTCCTCTATCGAAACTATGGGATATCTGTCGACCCATTTCGCGTAGAACTCAACCATGTCTTCCGAGGAATTCTCTTTTTTCTCCTCGGCTTCCAGGATGTACTTCCCGTTTTCATAAAAAGAGCTCGACGCCGGATCAAGGGCTATGTATATATCCTTGCCTGCCTTGTAACCTGCCTTATCCACGGCCTTAAGTATGACCTCTATCGCCTCGACGTTGGATTTAAGGTCAGGCGCGAATCCGCCCTCATCGCCCACGGCCGTTGAGAGTTTCATGCCCTTCAGTATGCTCTTAAGCGTGTGGAACACCTCGCTTCCCATGCGCAGCGCCTCGTCAAATCCGGGCGCGCCTATGGGCATTATCATGAATTCCTGCAGGTCCACATTGTTGTCAGCGTGCTCGCCGCCGTTCAATATGTTCATCATGGGGATGGGCAACACCTTTGCCTTTGCCCCGCCCAGGTACCTGAACAGCGGTTCTTTTTTAGAAATCGCCGCCGCCTTGGCGCACGCCATCGAGACCCCTAAAATAGCGTTGGCCCCGAGGCGGCCCTTATTTTCCGTGCCGTCCAGTTTAACCATTGTTTCATCTATCTTTTCCTGCGCGCAGGCATCCATGCCTTTTACTTTTTTGGCGATTTCGGTGTTAACATTGTTTACGGCCTTTTTCACTCCTTTTCCCATGTACCTGGACTTGTCGCCGTCCCTCAGCTCCACGGCCTCGTGTTCGCCGGTTGATGCCCCGCTCGGCACCGCGGCCCGGCCTAGCGTGCCGTCCTTTAATATAACGTCCACCTCAACCGTAGGATTTCCCCTTGAATCAAGAATTTCCCTTCCTTTAACACTCGCGATCTTTGTTGACATCGAACCCTCCTTATTACTTCTTTACGGAAACATGCCTTGCTTTTATTTCCAATTTCCCCAGCGCAAACAGCCTTACTGCCTCGGGGTACAGCTTGTGCTCCAGCTTATGAATTTTTTCCTCGAGCGATTCAGCAGTATCGTTTTCCTCTACCGTCACCGCGCCCTGCAGGATAATGGGCCCGTGATCGAGCTCCTCATCCACAAAATGCACTGTCACGCCCGTGATCTTAACGCCGTAATCGTAAGCGTCCCGTATGCCGCGCGTACCTTTAAAAGACGGCAGGAGAGACGGGTGGATATTTATTATCCTGTGCTTATACTTGCGCACAAAAAACGGGCTTACAAGCCTCATGAATCCGGCCAGGACAATAAGGCCTATGTCTTTTTTCTCAAGGGCCTCTGTTACCGCCCTGTCATATTCCTCCCGTGAGGCGTATTTCTTGGGGTCTGCCACAAGCGTCCCGATGCCGGCGGCCGATGCCCGCTTAAGCGCGTACGCGTCGGCCCTGTCGCTCACCACAAGCGCTACCTTATACGGCGCAGCCCCTTTCGACGCGGCATCAATAATCGCCTGTAAATTACTGCCGTTTCCTGACACAAACACCGCTATATTCATTGTATCCTCATATCGTTAATTTACACGGGCCGTGAGACGCCTAAAAAAGCGTGTAGATAAACGGCGCCACAGCTGAACTCTCGGTGAAAATTATGAGAAGTCCGAGGAGCAAAAGCACTATTATAATCGGCAGAAGCCACCATTTCTTCCTCGTCATGAGAAATCCCCATAATTCCTTAAAAAAACTCATGCCGCCCATAAGCCATCCCTCCGTCAATACTGGTTATTGTAGCTTTCTTTTGTTTTCTTTTCCGGCCCGCGCCTGTGCCAGTACGAATCTTTCTCTCTTTCCATGCGCTGATCCAGTATGTCTTTACCGCAAAGCCTTAACATCACGCCTATCGGTGTCATCACAAGAAAGAAAAGTATTGACAGTATTATCCTGCTCACGAAAAACCCGATCACTATCGCCAGGCCCATCCATATCTTCTGCAGGGGTTTCAAGATATGCGGCATGAATATACCGGCTGCCGCGAGCAGGATGCCCGGGACAAGGAGATACGGCCCTATCGGCTTCCCCCTCCAGAGGGCTATGCCGCCTAAGATAGCAAGAATTAACCCTACCGTCAAGCCAAACTCGCGGAGTTCTTTTTTGCCGCTTTTTATCTTTTTTATGTCGTCTATCATGCCGATTGCACCCGCCTTTTAATCCAGCTCGTACTCGCGAAGCCAGTCTATGTCTTTATCAAGGGATTTCTGGTCTTTTTTCTCAAGGAGAATATTCTCCATAATCAGGTAATCCATGTTCGTTCTCATAAAGCACAGGTACGCGTCCTCCGGCGAACACACGATCGGCTCGCCGCGCACGTTGAAAGATGTGTTTATGATGACCGGGCAGCAGTGCTTTTCGTTGAATTTCTTTATCATAGAATAAAAAACCGGGTTCGTCTCGCCGTTAACCGTCTGTATTCTGGCCGAATAATCAACATGCGTCACAGCGGGTATTACCGAACGCTCTATGCTCAGCTTATCCAGGCCGAAAAGCCCGTCCTCGTTTACGCTTACTTCTTTCCTCTTTGAATCAGCCACAGGGGCGACGAGCAGCATGTAGGGGCTCTCACCGTCTATCCCGAAATAATCCGGGGCCTTTTCGACAAGCACAGACGGAGCAAACGGCCTGAAGCTCTCCCTGAATTTTATTTTCAGGTTCATGATTTCCTGCATCTTGGGCGAGCGCGCGTCGCCGATAATGCTCCTCGCGCCGAGGGCCCTGGGCCCGAATTCCATCCTCCCTTTAAACCACCCGATGACTTTCTCATCCGCTATAAGGTCGGCGATCTTTTCGGGCACGGCCGCCTCATCAAGCTCTGTATAAGCTATGCCTTTCGCGTCCAGAAATTCTTTTATTTTAGAGCCGCTGTAACCCGGCCCCAGATAAGACCCCATCTGGAAATCGCTCTTGTCATCGGCCGTCCTGTTATTACCGAGGTATTGATACCACATAAAAAGGGCCGCGCCCAGCGCCCCGCCGGCGTCGCCCGCCGCCGGCTGTATCCAGATATTCTTGAAAGGAGATTCTCTTAAAATCCTGCCGTTACCGACGCAGTTGAGCGCCACGCCGCCGGCCAGGACAAGGTAATCTTTTCCGGTCTCTTTATGAACGTGCCTGGCCATCCTAAGCATGACTTCTTCGGTCACGTCCTGTATGGACCGCGCCAGGTCCATGTCGCGCTGGGTAAGTTTTGATTCGGGTTTTCTCGGCGGGCCGCCGAAAAGATCGTGGAACCTCTTATTCGTCATGGTAAGGCCGGCGCAGTAATTGAAATATTTCATGTTCAGCTTGAACGACCCGTCTTCTTTCAGGTCCATAAGCTCTTTCAGGATCAGGTCCGCATACCGCCCTTTGCCGTACGGGGCAAGCCCCATGACTTTATACTCCCCTGAATTAACCCTGAACCCCGTATAATAGGTAAACGCGGAATAAAGGAGCCCGAGGGAGTGCGGGAATTTTATTTCGGCCATTATTGATATGTTATTGCCTTCGCCGGTGCCGTAGCTCGCCGTTGTCCATTCGCCCACGCCGTCCATGGTCAGTATCGCGGCTTCACGGTACGGCGACGGGAAAAAAGCGCTTGCCGCATGTGACTCGTGGTGTTCCGGAAAAACGATCTGCCCCTTATAACCGAGTTCCTTGAGTATCAGGTCCTTCATCCACAGTTTCTGCTTTATCCATAGCGGAACCGCTTTTATAAAGGATTGTATCCCCGAAGGCGCGTACGCCATGTAGGTTTCGAGTATTCTCTCGAATTTTATGAAGGGCTTATCATAGAACGCGACATATCCGAGGTCATTTACCGAAATACCTGCCGTATCGAGGCAGTATTGTACGGCGCGCGCCGGGAAATTGTAATCGTGTTTTTTCCTGGTAAACCGCTCTTCCTGCGCGGCCGCTACTATATCGCCGTCTTTGATAAGCGCGGCGGCAGAATCGTGGTAGAACGCTGAAATGCCTAAGATATACATGCGGGATCACCTCATAAATATAGCACGTAGAAACCGTATTATACCAGACGGGGCGGCTATGGTAAAGAAAGAATGCCTGTATGCTTCCTCGTTTTACGCGGCTATGAGAAGGCGGCGCAGGCTGGCCTGGTACCGGATAAGGCTTTGTTTGTCAAATTCTTTCGCCCCGGGCAGTAACCTGAATATAAGCGCCGTACCTGCCACCTCGGGTATCGACCGTAGATTAAGCGCCTTTACATCGCTGTTTTCCGCGAGATACTCAAAATCCACATTGCCGAGCGCGTTTGCCAGGGTAATCGCGACTACTTCGACGAGCGGGTAATAGGCGTTTATGGGAAACCGTTCGCCCGGCTTTTTTCCTTCATCGATATAAACGTTTCGCACGCCGCGAGCGGATTCCAACGTCTGAAGCGTTTGCCGGTTTGATTCGGGCGCGAAGATAAATATTTCCGTATTATCGGCGCCTAAATAGCTTTCCAGGGTCCTGGCCATATTGGCTGAGACCGATTTTTTGATAATCACGTTTTTGAGGAGCTTTTCATACAACGGCTCTTTTTTAAGGTCTTCCAGCGCCCTCTCGATAACGGCTACGGGGCTTCCGGCGTTTCCTGCCCCCGTAGCCAGGTCAAAGGCAAGCACAAGGTTTTTCGTGGTGAGCGCCTTCGAGACGAGCGACTCCCTGACAGACTGCGCCAGTTGCCCGTCATCAGCAAAATCCCGCGCTATCCGCACAGCCGGGTGCTCCTCATATTCGCCATGGCTCATCGGGATGATAATCCCTTCCCCTTTTCCTGTGACAGAAACCATTTCGTTTGCCGTAGTTCTTTTTGGGACGGCCTGGCGCTGCCGGACAGTATCTTTCGCCCGCCGCTGCCTTTCTTCAGTCTCATTCCAGGCCTTCATATCTTTCGCTGCATAACCTAAATTTCCCAATTCTGTAACTAGCCTGTCGCAGATACTTTGGGGGTTATTGTTTATCACGCCAACTGTTAATATGCCGCTTTCTTGATCAAACTCTGTCACTGCCAAGCGCAGCAACAGGACTATGCCTTTAATTCCTTTGTCTGCCAAATATGCCTGCCATTCTTTTAAAAATTTGGCGATTTCCGAGGAATGTATCGTTTTTCTGCCGAACTGTCCATCAAACCGTAAGAATCCGTCTCCTATCGCGTTTTGGCCGCTACCGCCTTTGCCGCTCGCCACATTCTGGTCCTCCCGCCTGGTGTATCCGGCCGTGTCATGGAGAAAATTGGGCCTTGTGCCGAGAATGGCTTCGTAGTATTTCCTATATTCTGAATAGAATCTTTTTACCTGCCCCGAACGCACAAGATGATTATGCACAAACCTCGAATCAAATCCATTCCTGCGGGCAAGCTCCTCGGCAATTTCTTCGGCGATAAGCTCTGTCAAGACCTTCCGGCTTCTTAGATGGTCTTCGACAAAATCCTGGTCAAGGTATATCACCATCCTGTTTTCCCTGTTCGGGTCTGATTCGATGCCCTTACCCGCGTGCGCTACCTGGACCACGCAATCCTTGCCTTTTTTCCTGTTCCAGTAAAGCGCGCTTCTGTTACCGGGGTGGCTTTTTATGAGCACGATTTCTATCCCGGAAGGGACATTGCCTTCCTTCAGCTCGTTAAGAATCGGAATCCCGGCAGCCGGGCCTGCCGCATATCCACCGATATCTAATGGGATGCTGGCTTCGGGCTTATGTACACCATATTTTATGAGCGGAACCTGTGTAAAAACAGGAAGCCCCTCATGCATAATACTCGTTATGACCGAATATTTGTTTTCGCCCCGGCCATCGGTGTTATTTGGTGAAACACCACAATTGGCGGTAAAGACAGTCGTTCCTGTTTTAGCGGACAGCATTTTCGCGAGTTTTTCATTGAACTCTTTATGGGAAATACCCGGCGCGCCTGACGCCGGGCAGGGGCGCGGCGTTCTTTTACGCGCAAGCTTCCTGAACAACGCCGGCACGATTACCAGGCTAATGCCGATAAGTATAAGGCCGGTTTCGTTCATGAGGCGCAACGCGAACGCCAGTTCCATAAATTGACTGTAAAAATTAGAGAATCCGTGAGCTATCACAGGCACTATTACCTTGCCGGTGCGAAAGTAAAGGTAAGCGTATATCATGCCGCCTATAAATGTTTTTATAAAGAAAAGCGGCGCCGCTCCGCTCATATGGGCGTATGAGAAAAGCGCGGCCGATATTACAGCCGCCGGGATAAAAGCCCTGTCTTTACCGCGAAACACCATCCCGGCCAGGCGCATCAATCCGCCGAACAAAACAACCCTGTAGACGATCTCCTCGATGAGCGGCGCCATCAGCATGCTGCTGGCAAACGTGTCCACATAGTAAACGATGGGCCCGAGCCAGTTTATAAGCCTGAAGGTTACCAGCGGCCGTACCGGGTCTGACGGGAAAAACCAATATCCCGGCAGGAACTTGAGGCAAAGCATCAGGCATATAAGGATCAGTACCTCTGAAAAAAACATGGCTTTTACGGTCGTCCACGCGCGGCTCCAGTCGAATATCCTCGGGCTTTCTCCTGCTTTCTGCAGGCCGGCTTCAATGTTTCTCGTGAAGACTTTCCCCTTGATCCCTTCGAGCGATTTCATTCTGTAAAAAGGATAGAATGCGATGGCCAGCGTATAAGCCGCAAAGCAAAAAGACGCATCCGTAATAAAAAGATGGTGAATAAACACAACCGAAAAATACGGGTAGGCCGCGCGGATTATAGCGAGAATGAAAACGGCTCCTAAAATATACCCCAACGCCGCGGTCACGGTCCGTGAGCGGCCGATTAAAGGTATTGACGACGCTATTTCCCTGATCGTCCTCCTCGCGTGCCCTATATTTCTCGCGAAATTCGATCCCATGTCGTACGGTTCTCCTGCTGGCGCCGGGAGATACCGGTCCAGTTTTCTCAGAATTTGAATGTACGCTGGATTCTCCTCAAAATTAACATCCAGGCCTGTGTCGGACGGCAGAGGGCGCATTGTCCGCCTCAGCGCCACGCTGTCTGATTCCGCCAGTTGAATAAGCGGCATACCATTATATTTTAATTCCGCCATAAGACGGTCCAGGACGCCCTTTATGGTTTTAGAATATATATAGTTGTGCGCGCCGGGATTATCAGCAAAATCGCCTTCATGAATCGCTGAAAGGTATTTCACGCCTATTTCTTCATAAAACGCGGCCTTGTTTTCAGGTGCGGAAATGTACCTGTCGAGATTCATGCCTCCGGACATGGCAAAGGCCTTGTCAAAGGCCTCGAAAAACCTTCCCTTTTCACGCGGCTTTACCTGTTCCAGCCGCCGGGTAAATTCTCCCACAAACCCCGAGTCTCTCACGGCTATATGCAGGAGTTCATGGTCATAGCTGCGCTCAAAAGTGGGCCGCAAACCAAATACGCGTTCCAGCCGGTCGACCAGGCCGGTCAGATTCTTATCGGCCGACAATCCTCCTGAACCCGGATCAAGTTTGATAAGTCCTCTCTCTTCGGATAATATCGTCCTGAACCCGTTTATTAATACCGGCGGAATGCCGAGGCCCGCCAGGCAGCTCGTATACTTGTCGATTTTCACGCGAGACAGCACGTCGTTAAAGGGTTGCGCACCACCTGTCGCTTCCTCAAGAAACGCGCCGATGACCGGGATTCGGCCCCTGTAAACGGACAAATCCAGCGCGTACGGCCTGTTCCAAGTAGACACGCTATATGCCGCGCCTTCCGCCTCAGGCCTGTCTGTTATTAATTCATTGGGCCAGACGCGTCCCCGCGCATAAAGACGGTCCGAATGCTGCCGGCCCCGCGCGACCTGAAAGCACATGACCCTAAAGGCCTTCTCTGAAGCGCCTTTAACGATAAAACACAGGTGTTGGTCTGTCCGTGGATTATAAAGCGCGATGGCATTACCAAATGTCACGTATTGAGTACCTTCGGGCAGGCCATAAAACGTTATTTTTCGCTTGCCGCCCATGCCAAAGACCAGCTGAGAGCCATTTTCGATATTTCGCGCGCCTTCGGCGCTGATCGACCACCGGTTTTCTTCGTCGTCTTTAGGCGCTTCAGCCGCTGTCTGTGTTTCCGGCGGCGCGGCGGCCTGTACAGGCGCGGGTTGCGCCGGCTCCGGCTTGACATCCTGAGGCTGCCTTAAAATCAGCGCCGGCCTATACTGTGCCAGAGTCGCGGCTAACCGCTTTTCTTCTTCCTCTAACATCGACCACATTGCGGTAACGTGGGAAAGGCCTCCGGCATTGGTAATTATCTCGGCCGCCTGTGATGTGTCATCATCCATGGGAGCGCCCGGCTGTTGCGCCTGCTGAGCGTACTGTGTCATCAAAGATATCGCGTGCCCAAATACTGCCCTGGCATCCCTTACCTCGGTCCCGTCATCCAGGAGTATGCCCGAGAAATAAGGCATAGGATGCCTTGCTGACTTCCACAGTCTTGCGCGATACCGGTTCAGCGTCGCTATGTCCAAACTAACACCTGTGCCCTGAAGGACTTCCAGCATGCATTGCATCACATACGCGCTTTGCCGTGGCCAGTTCAAGGCATTCAGAATTTCATTCTGATATTTTTCTTCGTATTCCTTCCTGTGATTATTGCAGAGTTTGACTAATACACGCGTTATTTTATCGGATAAAGCGATGTCCTTATTGTGGACTTTTTGCGCCCGCTCCGTACTGGTATTCCACACGTTCGACAGCCATTTGTCGATATTCTTATTATGCCGTTCAAGGGCGTATATCAGCCACGTTATTAATTCAGGATCGTCATGTTTCTCGATCTCTGATAAAACCGCTAAAAGCTCCTGATATTTCGCGTCTAACGCCCGCTCGTCCCGCGCTTCACGGGTATTCTCAAACAGCATATCGCGCCTTATCCCCATCAGCGACCCCATGAGACGCGTGTTCTCGTCTCTCCTCGACGGGACCATCATGAGCGCTCCCTTAAGAACGGGCAGCATTGTAGCGTTGAGGACAATGCCATGTGCAACAATAAGTGTAATACCGATTATCAAACAGTTTATGCAGTTAAAACACCACCCCGCTCCGGGATGATACAACATAAGGATATTCCCTAACCGCATAACGACCTGAACAGCGAAGAAGCCCCAGAGATCTCCTCTTACGGTATAATCCTGGATTATCCTTTCTCTGTATATATCCTTAACCAGCTTGCGGCAGTATGTCCAATGATCCAGCATGAAAAGGACGATACTTATAACAGATCCAAGCACAAGTCCGGGAATTAA
>JBDRBZ010000122.1:0-4118 GCA_043822175.1 Candidatus Omnitrophota bacterium | reverse complement strand
GTCGGGCCGAAAAGCGCCACGAAAGGCGTACCCACGCCTGAGGCCGCGTGCATGGGCGCCGAATCAGACGTGATAAGGACACCGGCGCGCTTCAAAAGCGCGATGAGCTGCCCCACGGTGGTCCTGCCTGCCGCGGATACGGGTTTTGACCTGGCGCGCGCCATAAAGTCCTTTATCCGTTTATCCCCGGGATCATTGCCTATCACGACAGTCCTCATGCCCATGTCCCTGGCGAGCCGCTCGGCCACTTCCACAAAATTTTCCACCGGCCACAGCTTGGTCGCCCAGCGCGCGCTGGCGCCGAGATTCAGCGCGAGAAACGGGACCTTCGGATTTATCCAGTTTTCGGCGAGGAACGCGCCGGCCCATTCCTCGTCGTCCTGCGACGTAAAAAGCGCCAGCCGCCTGTCCATGTCGCCTATACCCGTAAGGGCCAGCACCCTCATCTGGTGATCTATGGGATTGAGGGGCATGCCCGTGTCATGGGCTTTTTTACTGAGCAGAAAACTCCATTTCCCGTTGTCGTACCCGAGCCTTTCCGGGGCGCCCGAAAGCAATGACAGGATATGGCTTTTCCTGCTGTTCTGGAGGTCGATAACAATGTCAAAATCCTCTGACCTGAGCCTGTCACCCAAACACGTGAGCCCCTTGATGCCGCGGTTTACGCCCTTAAGGTCGCAATAGATTATCTCATCCGCGTAAGGGCAATTCTTGAACACATCCCTTGATTCCGCGCCTACCAGGACCTTTATGACCGCCTTGGGATATTTTCCCCTCACGGCGCGGACCGAGGGCATCGAGAGCAGCACGTCCCCGAGAGAGCTGATCTTGATGATCAGTATCCGCCTCTCATTCATGGCCTCTTCGTAAACCGATACCGTCGATGTCATCATCTTGTCGAGGCTGAAATTCTTTTCCACGGCCGCGCGCGCGTTATCGCGTATATTCTCATAAAGCGCCGGATCCGTATGAAGCCTCGATATTTTAAGCGCCATGTCGCGCGGGCTGACCGGCTCGCACAAAAGCCCGGTAACGCCGTCCTCGATAATATCGGTCACGCCGCCTACGCGCGTTGCCACGCACGGCACGCCCGCGCTTGCCGCCTCGATTATCGTCCTGCCGAACGCTTCCTGCTCGCGCGAAGCCGAAACCAGCACATCCAGTTCCGCCAGCACCGGCACGACATCATCCGTATCGCCCTGGAACCTGATCGTGCCGGCTACGCCGAGCCTCTTCGCGAGAAGCTCCAGCTCGGACACGTACGCGGCCCTGCGGCCCGACCTGTCGCCGACCATGACAGCGCGGAGTTTCGGCACTGAGCGCGACAGAAGCGCCACTGCCTGTATGAAATCCGTATGCCCTTTGAGCGGGGAAAACCGCGCGATCATCCCGACGGTAAATGGCCTTTCCGGTTTTCTCCCGGTCTTACAGGCGAACCGTACCGTATCGACCCCCCTCGGGATGATTCTTATCTTGTCCGGCCTTACCCCGAATGTGTCTACCATGTGCCGGGCCATCACAGGGCTGGCAACGATAACCACCCTGCCCCAGCCCATCACGTACGACAAAAGATGCCGCCTGTACTGGCCGTGGGCCGTGGTGATAAACGTTTTACGCGTCAGGCGCGCCGCGATAAAACCCGTAAGGGCGGGCACGCGGCTTCTGGCGTGCACAACATCCGCGTTTTCTTTCTTTATAACCCGGACAATAGCCCACACCATAGCGAGCATGACGAGCGGATTCTTTTTCCCTACGGGAAGGGTATAATGACGGGCCCCGACCTCGTCCAATTGTTTGACCAGCTTACCGCCGCCTGAAATCACGACGGCCTTATGCGCGTTAAGCGTGAGGTAGCGCGCCAGGTCTATAGTGCCTGTCTCGACGCCGCCCACATCCAGTTTTGGGACAATCTGTAATATATTCATCACGCACCCAAACGCCACATGTTATCGTATACGGGGTCCTGCCCGCCGCGCGCATCGGGCTTGCCTGGCTCCCGGCTTACGCGGCAGATAACGTCCGACACATTATCCGCGCCTGCCACGCATATACTGCCCTTATTTTTAAGATTCTCGAGAAACAGGTCGTGCCTGGTCAAACCCGGCGAGACCTTATCCCCCTTAAACACAACCACCTTTTTGCCCGACGAAACAGCCTCCGAGACCATGGACACGCTTTCACCCGAAACCACAATAACGTCGCTCTGCCCGAGTATGCCGCCTACCGCGTACGGGGGATTGTCCTCATTGGCGATCACAAGCAGCCTGCACGCCCGGCTGCCCGCGAAACGCGAGCGTATAATCTCCTCTGTCTTACTTTTTGTGCGCCGGCTTGTCGTAACCAGTATATCGGCGCCGATTTTTTCCGCGGCGTCTATAACGCCGCCCATCACGCGCGATACCGCCTCATCCCCGTAGGTGAAGGCGTCATTGTCGCCGCCCATAAGCACGCCTATGGCCCGCGGATTTGCGCGTTTTACGTGACAGGCAAGCTCTGCCGCCGCCGCAATCGAATCGCCGTCGGCCAGGTTGGGGACAGTATCGGTCACGATCACGTTTTTCGGTGTCTTCCGGGATTTTACGTCGTGCCTCGGCAGGACGCACATGCTGAACTTGCCCGCGCCGAGGAGCCCGGGCTTCATGGCGCAGGCATTCCTGGCGCTATTCTCGATCGCGAATATGCTGTTTACCCCTGCCAGAGAAGAGCCGGCGCTTATCACAACGTCGGCATAAGTACGCTCCAGCTTCGCGTATGATTCTTCGGTAAGCGCGAACTTCAGGCACCGCATGCACCCCTGGCAGGCATGCCCCGAAAATACCGACGACACCGAGAATACGGCTTTGCGCAATAGGCCCCTGAACCTGACCTCGATAATTTCGACATCAGTGTGCTCCGGCTTTACGCCCTTTACTTCCCGGTACTTTCTGTAGGCGGCCGCCAGCGCGAGCGACTGGTTCAAATGGCCCTGTTTGCCGTCGCTTAAGATCACTATTTTTTTGAGCGGGCAGTATTTCCACCTCCTGTGAAACCACAGCCACTGATCGGTATATTCGGTAACATATTTTTCGAGGAGCTCATTGTAACGCCGGATGTAAGGCAGAAGATCCTCTTTATCCGTTATCGCGATCGGCTTTTCCAGCGTGCAGACATGATAAGGCCCCCTGACGCGCCGTATGAACACGGGTATTATCGTCGCGCCTGTTTTGGCGGCAAACCTGTACGGCCCGTACGCGTTTGACACGGGCCTGGAAAAGAAATCCGCTATCATGCCGTTCGGGCCGCCGTTCTGGTCGGCAAGCATGCCTATCACGTGCCCCTCGTGAAGCGCCTTCACGATAAGCCTCGTCGTGATGCCCTTGCGGATAACCTTCGACCCTTTGGACTCCCTCATGCGGTTTAAAAGCTCGTTCACCCTTTTCATTTTCTGGTCGCGGGCGAGCACGTACAGCGGAAAACCGACGAAAGGGCCCGTTATGGCCGATAGTTCCCAATCGCCGAAATGCGCCGTTAAAAGGATTACGCCTTTGCCCTTATCCCTGGCCCTGATCAGAGAGTCGAGATTCTCCACTTTCACGTATTTTTTTATATACGCGGCGTTGACCTTTGTCAGGCACATCATCTCCATGATGCTTTCGGTGAGGCTCATGTACAAAAGCCTCACCGTCTTCTTCAGCTCGTGAGGGGACTTCTGTTTTGAGAAAGCCGCGCGGAGATTTCCGTAGGCTATCCTCTTCCTCGACCCGCCTATGAGGTACACGATAAAGCCCGCGCCCCGGCCTGTTTTCAGGATAATCCAGGTCGGTATGACCGAGAAAAGGGCGTTCACGCCCCTAACGAACGCCGCCGCTATCCAGTCCAGCAAGTGAATCAACAAGATCCTCCGTCCCTTTGGTTATTTTGAGCCTGATCTTCAATACGAAAATTTCGGGTTCGCATTCGTGGACCGCCATGCCCCGCCGTTTCATGCGGGCCCAATCCTTTTCAGTAGTGATGAGCATGTCACACGCCGAATTCTTCGCGCGGTCCTTTATCATACATATATCCGCGCCGGTATAATCATGGTGATCGGCGAAATCGAATTCCTCTTTTATCACGGCACCGAGCCCGGCCAGCATGTA
>JBDRBZ010000121.1:0-3011 GCA_043822175.1 Candidatus Omnitrophota bacterium | reverse complement strand
CGCCCATCGTCACTCCCATCCCCGCGCGAATGCCCGCGCATGACAGCGACAAATTCCGGGCCCTTCACAGAGAAGACCTTTACGCCGGAGCCCGCCGCCAGCGACAGTAGCTCTTCCCGGTCGCTGAACAACATCGCGCATCCGGCGTCCCTGACAATACCCCGCGCCTCCTCGATGCCCGCCGAAGCGCTCACCGGCACCGACACCCCGCCGGAGCGCATCACCCCGAAAAAGATGAGCGGCCACTCGGGGCCGTTAGAGACCGCGACCGCGACCCTGTCCCCGAACCGCAGCCCTTTTTCGGCAAGCAGCGCGCTTAACGAACAGGCGCTTCTCTCAAGCGACCGGTAAGAAACATCGAGCCATTTTTTGTCCCTGACATAACGAAAGGCGGCTTTTTCGGCGTGTTTTTCGGCGGATTCCCTGAAATTCTCCCAAAGGTTATCCAGCATTATCCTCACACAGGAGCGAATATCTGCACAAACCTGTCTATTTTTTCTTTTTCACTGTCGCGCATTCTTGAAAATATCAGCGCTACCCTGAATATCGGGGCAAAAGGGTCATCCTCTACCCGTATCACCTTACCTACGCACGTTATGGGCGGTCTGGCCACCGGCGATTTTATCTGAAAATCCACATGCGAACCCACGTCGATCTTCCTGCTGTATTTAAACATGGCCCCGCCCACGCTTAAGTCCCCGAGTATGGCCATGCTCCATGCGCCCTTGCCTCGCTTCCCGCCCGCGCCGGGCGCGTGCATCCTGAACCTGACAATGAAATTGCGCCTTATCCGCCTGAACTCTCTTCTATCACGACCCTTTAATATTCTAGGCATATCTTTTAAGCGCCTCTTCTTTTGTGTCAAAAAATATAAAAACCTTGGTAAGATTGGTTATCTCAAACACTTTCTTTATCGTATCGCGGAGTCCGCATATTACAAGGTCTGCGCCGTTTTCTTTCGCCCTCTTAAGCATCATGACTAGTGACGCGATAACTATGGAAGGTATGAAATTCGTGCCCGAAAGGTCAAGGATAAAGCTTCTGCCGCCTTCGGCTATAAGGCCAGTAAACTTGTCCACGAGCTCCTGGCTCTCGTTCATGGTAATGCTGTCAAGCTCAAGCGACAGCACGGTTACCTTCTCGAGTTTCTCAACCTTGCGTATTATTCTGTCCATGCCGCCTCCTCTCTTAACCTTATTGCTTAACTCTATTGCTGACCGGCCCGGTCCGCCGAAACACCGCCCGCGGCCACGACGCCCTCATCCGCGCTGCCCGGCCCGGTCCGCCGGAATACCGTCCGCGGGCCCAGCGCCCACAGCACCGTCCGCGGGCCCAGCGCCGCCCTCATCCGCGCCGCCCTCATCCGCGCCGGGCGCCAGCTCAACAAGGCCGCTATGCGTGCCTGTCACCCACAAATGCCCCCGGTCCCACGCTATGCCCGTCGTCTTCCTTATCCCGGGCCTGAAAGATCCCATTATAACCATCTGCGACTCGTCTATCTTATACACCCTGTCAGTATACCAGCTTGTCACCCACAGGTTTTTACCGTCCCACGCAATCTGCGACGGTTCGGGGATGTCCTCAAGCCTCATCTTCGAAATTACGCGGCCATCGGTATCTATCTTCAAAAGATGGTATTTTGTGCCCCAACCCCTTGTCCATGTTATAACATAAAGATCTTTCCCTGTCCAGACAACCCCTGTCGGCCGGGACGGGGCCATATTGATCTCGCGCTCCGGCACCATCCTGCCGTTTGAGACGCTTACGAGGTAGAGGCGCCTGGACGACCAGTCCGTAAACCAATACTTGCCGCCGCCCGCCGGTGTTATCCCCTCGGAGAAAGAAGCCGCCGGCGTGACAGACGAAACCACCCGGCCGTCCCTCTTATCGATGATCCAGGTATCCAGCCCCTCGCCGTTATTGACCCATACATTATCCCCGTCCATCATGAGTCCCTCATGGTAGCCGCGCGGCAGGTCGATCACACGCACCTCTTCAAACGGAAGGCTCCTGTTATAATCAGCCGACCTCGAGATGTTAGTTTCACCGGCGTTCGGATCCTCGGAAAAAACAGACACGTGAAAAAGGCAGGACGCGCACAGGAAAGATGTCAAGATACGAAAATAGTATGTAAATACGGACATGTCGGTAGTCTATTCCTGGAGCAGTTCTTTTATCTTTGCCAGGAGTTCCTTGGCTTCAAAAGGCTTCGTGATATATCCGTTAGCCCCGGCCTCGAGCCCGAGCTTTTTATCCTGGTCCTGGGCGCGGGCAGTAAAAAGTATTATGGGAATACTTTTATACTTGTCATCGGATTTGAGCATGCCGCACACCTTGTACCCGTCTATGTGGGGGAGCATAAGGTCAAGGAGTATCAGGTCAGGCTTCTCCCTCCTGGCTTTATCAAGCGCCTCTTTCCCGTCGTATGCCGGTATGACCTCGTAGCCGTTGGCCTCCAGCCTGAACGTCAGGGTTTCGACAAGGTCTGCCTCGTCATCCACAACAAGTATTCTCTTCGCCATATCATCCCCCCATCATTATTATGCGCTCAGCATATCCTTTACTATCCGGTCTATGTCCTCCTGCGACATTACGCTCCCGGTCCCTTTTGCCTCGTCCTCCTCGGGCCGCCTGTATATCCTTAATCGGTTATCCACGTGCTCAAACATCTTAGCGGCCGAGCCTATAAGTGATTCTACCATACCGAGCACCAAAAATCCACCCGGATTAAGGCACTCATAAAATTTGAGAATAGTCTCTTCCTGCAGCTGCCTGTTAAAATATATCAGCAGGTTCCTGCACAGCACTATGTCGCACCTTAAATACGGCTTGTCTTTGACGATGTCATGCTGCCTCAATCTCACCATATTGCGCACATAACTTTTGAGAATAAATTTGCCGTCGGCCGCTTTGTCGAAATATTTCTCTATGAGCCGGCCGTCCATGGCCTTGAGCCTTTCCTTGGAATAAGTCATGTTCCTCGCCTCCAGCAGCGCGTTCATGTCGATATC
>JBDRBZ010000120.1:0-7676 GCA_043822175.1 Candidatus Omnitrophota bacterium | reverse complement strand
CCGGGCAGCTGCCCTCCTTCTCCGGGTTTCGCGCCCTGGGCTATCTTTATCTGAATTTCATCGGCGTTGACCAGATAGTTTATCGTGACGCCGAACCTGCCCGAGGCAACCTGTTTGATGGCGCTCCTTTTGGAATCGCCGTTCGGCAATGGGATAAACCTGGTGGGGTCTTCCCCGCCTTCACCTGTATTTGATTTGGCACCTATCCTGTTCATGGCAATGGCTATGGTCTCATGCGCGCCCCTTGATATGGACCCGAAACTCATCGCGCCCGTTACAAACCTTTTCATAATCATGGCGGCCGGTTCAACCTCATCGAGCGGCACCGGGGTCCTTTCCCTGAACCTTAAAAGTGACCTCAATGTCGTGGGATTCCCGGCCTGGTCATTTATGAGACGCGCGAACTCCCTGTAACTCGACAAATCATTAAACCTCACGGCATCCTGAAGCGCGGATATGCTTGCCGGATTCCACAGGTGGAATTCCCCGTCCTTTTTCCACTGGTATACGCCGCCACTGGCGAGATAGTCCCTGCCGATAGCCGCATCCGCATAAGCCCGCCTGTGCCTGGCTATAGTTTCGTCAGCTATCTCTTCCAGGCCCGCGCCGCCGATCCTCGACACGGTACCGCTGAAATATCTTTCGATAAACGAGTTTTCAAGGCCCAGCGCCTCAAAAATCTGCGCCCCTCGGTAGCTCCTGAGAGTCGATATGCCCATTTTCGACAGAATTTTCAGTATCCCGTCCGTAAGGGCCTTTCTGTAATTATGGAAAGCCCTGTCACGTCCGATGCCCAGCTCCCCTTCTTCTATAAGGTACTCTATTACCTCATACGCCAGATATGGGTTAACGCAATCGGCCCCATAAGCGAACAGAAGGGCGATGTGATGCACTTCACGCGGCTCGGCGCTGTCAACCACTATACCCACTTCAGAGCGTATGGTTTTCCTGACAAGATGCTGGTGAACGGCGCTAACCGCCAGAAGTGAGGGCAACGCCGCGCTGTCACGCCCGCTCCCGCGGTCACTAAGAATAATAAAGGAATGTCCCGTCTCTATGGCATATTCGGCCTCATAACATATCCTGTCCAGCGCCTGTATACAAGCCGCACGCCCGCCTGAAATATCGAAAAATGTAAATATAGTCTTTGTCCTGAAACTGTTTATGCATATGTCCCGTATCTTTGCCGCATCCCCGTTTGTCAGGATGGGATTTTTTACTATCAGCTTATGGCTGTGGCCGGCTGTTTCATCGAGAATGTTCTTTTCCGGGCCCACGAAACTCTCAAGGCTCATTACGAGCTTCTCCCGTATCGGGTCTATCGCCGGATTTGTCACCTGGGCGAATAACTGCCGGAAATAATTGAAAAGCAGCTGAGGTTTGGACGACAATACTGCCGGAGGGGTATCGTTGCCCATTGATCCGACAGGCTCTTTACCCTCCTCGGCCATGGGCTTTATAACGACTTTTAAATCTTCCCGCGTATAGCCGAATGACCCCATATACGCCAGCCTGTCACTGACCCTGGGGCTATCATCGCCGGCGCTCACAATGCCGTCCAGGTCAACCATATTTTCGCTGTTCCATTTACCGTATCGGCGTTTTTCGCAGACCCCCTTCTTTATCTCGGCATCATCGATTATCCGTCCGGCAGACGTATCGATGAGAAACATCTTGCCGGGCTCAAGCCTGCCTGAAATCCTGATATCGCCCGGCTCAATATCTATTACACCTACCTCTGAAGCCATGATCACCTGCCCCTGTCCGGTTACTATGTACCTGGCAGGCCTTAGCCCGTTCCTGTCCAGCACCGCCCCGACCGTATCACCGTCAGTAAACGCGATCGCCGCCGGCCCGTCCCACGGCTCCATTATGCAGGCATGATACCTGTAAAAATCCCTAAGCCCCTTGTCCATCAGACTGTCATATTCCCATGCGGCCGGAATCAGCATCATCATCACATGGGGCAGGGGCCTGCCTGACAGGGTAAGGAGCTCAAATACATTGTCTATGGAGGCTGAATCACTGCCGCCCTCCACTATCACCGGTTTCACCTTTTCTATGTCATTACCGAACAGCTCGCTTGTCATGAGCCTTTCCCTGGCCCGCGTCCAATTTATATTTCCCCTCAACGTATTTATCTCACCGTTATGAGCCAGAAACCTGAAAGGCTGAGCCAGGTCCCACGTGGGAAATGTGTTAGTGCTGTAACGGGAATGCACCAGGCAGATAGAACTCTCGATCCTTTTATCATTGAGATCCGTAAAAAAGGCCTTGAGCTGGGACGGCATTAAAAGCCCTTTATAGCTCAATGTCCTCGATGAAAGATTTGTTATATAGAAAAATGATTTCTGGCCGATATCAGACGCCAGGACCGATTTTTCAATCTGCCTTCGTATAACGTACAATTTTCTTTCAAAAGCAATTTCAGAAGATACACCCGTGCCTCTGGCTATAAATATCTGGCTCATATGCGGCATAGTCGACCGGGCTCCCTCGCCTATCACATCTCCTGCCACAGGCACATCACGCCACCCTAAAAGCCGCTGGCCCTCTTCATTCACTATACCCGAGCATATATCCCCGCACATCTCTCTTTCTTCGGCATCCTGCGGCAGGAATATAAGGCCGGTACCATAATCCCCTTTTGAGGGCAGGCCTATGCCTATCTTGGCGCATTCACTTTTGAGAAAATCATGAGGCACCTGCAATAAGAGCCCCGCGCCGTCTCCTGTCCTGGGATCGGCGCCCACAGCGCCCCGGTGACTCAGCCGTTCGAGCACTTCTATGCCCTTTTCCACTATGTCATGTGACCTTTTGCCTTTAATATCGCACACAAACCCGACGCCCCAGCTGTCATGCTCGAAGCGCGGATCGTACAGCCCCTGTTTTTTCGGGAAACCGTTCATTGTCATTTCTTGAACCTTTCAGCGTCAATGTCCAATTTCTTTAACTTCAGATGCAACGTGTTCCTGTTCAGCCCCAGCATCTTTGCCGCCATAAGCTGGTTGCCGTCACACCGCTCAAGCGCCTTTACGATAATATCTTTTTCGACATGCATAATCACGTTCTTATATATCTCGCCTTCGCCGGATAATAAGAAATACTGTTCTATTTTGCTTACGGCGTCTTCCATAAATCCGCTCTGCCTACTTTTTAGGCATGTTGTGCCAAAAAAAATTGTGCCCCTTACCGGGAGCAGGCCTGCCCCCTGGAAGGGGGCAGGCGCCGATTATCGCCAGCTACATGACCGGCAGATATTTATTAAGCTCGTATTGAGGAACCTGTATCCTGTAATCGTCCCACTCTTTTTTCTTGAGTTCGACAAACCTCGGGAAAATATGATCGCCTAATACTTTCTTTACCAGGGAACTGTTCTCGGTAATCGATATCGCGTGTCCCAGGCTGTCAGGCAAAGTCTCAATGCCCTTTTCCTTCCTCTCGGCATCGGTAAGATGGTAAAGATTGGTTTCCATGGGTTTGGGTATCTTATATCCTTTTTCCACGCCGTCCAGGCCCGCATGCAGCATGGCCGCGAACGTAAGATAAGGATTACAGGCCGGATCACATGCCCTAAATTCACACCTCGTAGCATTTTCCTGTCCCGGATGGTACAGCGGCACACGCACAAGCGCGCTCCTGTTCCTGCGGCTCCACGCTATATAAACAGGCGCCTCATACCCCGGCACAAGCCTCTTATATGAGTTAGTAGTCTGGGCGAATATTGAGCAAATTTCTCTTGCATGCCTTAAAAGCCCGGCTATGTAACTGTAAGCCACATCAGACAAATTGTCCTTTGACTTCGGGTCAAAGAAAGCGTTCTTATTGCCCCGGAAAAGGGACTGATGCGTATGCATGCCCGAACCGTTCTGGCCAAAAATAGGTTTAGGCATAAAAGTCGCGTACACACCGAACTTGCTCGCTATCTCCTTAACGACAATCCTGTATGTGATCACGTTATCGGCCATTTTAAGCGCGTCTGTATACCTCATGTCCACTTCGTGCTGGGACGGCGCCACCTCGTGATGGGAATATTCCACCCTTATACCCATTTTCTCCAGGGCCAGCACCGTTTCCCTCCTCAAGTCGCTGGCCACATCGAGCGTGGTAAGGTCAAAATATCCGCCTTTGTCCAGTATGTCCGTCCCCGCATCGTTCCTGAAATAAAAATATTCGAGTTCCGGCCCCAGATAAAAATGGTCAAACCCCATTTTCTTGGCCCTTTCAAGCGCTTTCTTAAGAACATACCTCGGATCCCCCTCATACGGCGTCCTATCCGGGTTCAGGATATTGCATATCATCCTGGCGACTGCCTTCTCGGCCGGGCGCCACGGCAATATCTGGAACGTATCCGGGTCAGGCATGGCGATCATGTCTGATTCCTCTATATCCTGGTAACCGGTTATTGAAGAACCGTCAAACCCCATACCCTTTTCAAGGGCGCCTTCCAATTCATCATAGGTAATCGCGAAACTTTTCACCTGGCCCAGCACATCGGTAAACCATAACCTTATGAACTTGACATCTTTCTCTTTTGCCAGTTTCAGTATTTCTGCGCTTGCCGCATTTGCCTTCTTTGCTTTTTTAGCCATTTCAAAACCTCCTCCTTCAGTTTCCGTAAAAAAGCGTTCCGTGTGTCCTACCCGGGCATCACAGAACGCCTTTGTTCTTTGAACATCCCTATCCTGATTCTACTCCCACATACAAGTAAAAACCAGGTGTTTTTGGTAACCAGAAATGTTATTTTTTTTTAACCTGATACCCCTACTCTGACACCCCTATGTTTTATTATAAGAATCACTGTTGCCGCCCACCTTAACCTATAGCGCTATTTCCTCGTTCGCCGGTCCTTATCCTGATACAGTCCGGCAGATCAAGAATAAATATCTTGCCGTCGCCTATTGTCCCGGTCTTGGCCCCCTCTATAATAGCGTCAACAGTGGGCTGCACAAAATCCTCATTAACCGCTATCTCAAGCTTTATCTTTTTCGGAAGGTTCATTTCCTGTATAACCCCCCTGTAAGTTTCCGTGTAGCCCATCTGTTGGCCGCACCCGAGAGCGTTTGTCACAGTCATTTTATAAACCTCGGCTTTGTAAAGCGCCTTTTTTACATCCGGCAGCTTATGCGGCTGAATCATAGCTATAACAAGTTTCATGGCGCATCTCCTTTTTGTGGATATCCCGTTTTTACTGCGTAGTGAATATCTGAAATCCTGAATACGATTCCATGCCGTGCTCGCCGATATCCAGGCCTTTTAACTCCTCATCCCGGCTCACTCTCAATCCTATATACTTATCGATAAGCTTAAAAATGATACCCATGCTTACGACTACGAATAAAATAACCGAAGAAACCCCCAGAAGCTGTATGCCAAGCTGCGTGAATCCGCCGCCGTACAGCAATCCTTCGTTGGCAAGGCCCAATGCCTTCTGCCCGAACATGCCGACCGCCAGTGTCCCCCATATACCGTTAAACCCGTGCACAGGAACCGCGCCTACAGGGTCATCAATGTTCAGTTTATCAAGCAGGACAACGCCCGTAACCGCGATTATGCCGCCTACCGCTCCGATGACAAGAGATGCCCAGGGATCGACAAAAGCGCACGGCGCGGTAATGGCAACGAGCCCTGCCAATGCCCCGTTCATGGCCATGGACAGGTCGGGTTTGCCGAACATATTCCACACGGTAATCATAGCAGCGATGCCGCCTGCGGCCGCAGCCAGGTTTGTATTGATAGCGACCCTGGCTATCAAACTGCCGTCTCCCACGCTTAGCGTTGATCCGGGATTGAAACCGAACCAGCCGAACCAGAGTATAAAAACCCCTAATGATGCCAGCGGTATATTGTGCCCGGCTATCGCGTTAGCCGTGCCGTCCGAATTATATTTTCCGAACCGCGGTCCCAGGATAACAGTTCCTGTCAGCGCCGCAAAACCTCCCAGCGCGTGGACTACGGTTGACCCCGCAAAATCCGCAAAATGCAAACCAGCCAGCCACCCCCCTCCCCATATCCAGTGCCCGACAATCGGGTATATAAAGGCCGAAATCACGAACGAATATATTAGGTACGCCGGAAACTTCATCCTCTCTGCCATGCCCCCGGCTACTATCGTGGCCGCGGCGCCGCAGAACGCGGCCTGAAACAGCCAGAATGCGTATAAAGGCACGCCGCCGCCTGACTCAGCTCCGATAAGAAACCATCCCTTTATTCCGAAAAGGGCTGTGCCCGGCCCGAACATGATCGCGTACCCGAATATGAAAAACCCCAAAGACGCCATGCAGAAATCAAGAAAATTCTTGGTCAATATATTACAGGTATTTTTGGCCCGTATGAACCCGGCTTCCACCATTCCGAAACCGGCCTGCATGAAAAACACAAGAAAAGCCGTTATCAGCACCCACAATGTATCTATTCCGGTTTGAGAAGCGGACGTTAAATTCTCCATTACATCATCCTTTCTTTTGCCTGATAAATACGCACTGTCTTGAGAATAAAAAAGCGTTTAATGTCCCCATGGCAGACTTAAACGCCTTTGTTTAGCACAACACCATGCCTGAATGCTGCAAGATTACAAGTAAAATTCTCCTATTCCTGGTAACTGCCGCCTCTGCCTTTTTTTACTACATTTTTCTTATGTTTAAGCACCATTACATGCGAAATGCCCATGATCCCGGCTATCTCCCTGACCGTGTGCCCCTTTAGAAGCAATGTTAAAACCTCGTTTTCCTTTTTTGTCAGTCCGCGGCTTCTGATATTATCTATGGTAATCCTCGCGTCCATGTCATAAAGTGAGGCGTCTTGAGGAGATGCCAGCGTCTCTTTTAAAGTTAACCCGTTTTCGTTTACAGGCTCATCCAGGCTGACGGTTTTAAAAGATTTCCTGCCTTTTCTTAAAAAATTAAGCAGATGAAACTCGCACCCCTTTATCACGTACGACTCATTTATGCCTATGGGCAGTCCCTCCCCGTAATGTTGCCAGAGATAAAGACACATCTCCTGAAACAGGTCATCTTCCCCGTAAAAACCGTAGAGGACATACCTGTGCGCGACTCCCCTCAGGGCCGGTGTTATTCTCTCCATCAAAATCCTGAATTCCATGCAAACCCGCCTTATTTAAAACGCAAGAGGCGCTCCACGCCATACTTTGGCATAGAACGCCTCTTTGCATTCAACAAAAAAAGCGCCCATTCGGACGCTTCATCGTCTCTATCTATAAGCACTTACTTTGTGCTTTGATTTAAGTTTACCTGCTCAAGCCATACTTGTCAAGGGAGAAATTGTTTTTTCCCTCTGTAACTCCCTCTTTAAGGAGATTAGTCCAAAAAAAATGGGCGACTACCTACTCTCCCACTCAGTTGCCCGAGAAGTACCATCGGCCTTGGAGGGCTTAACTACCGTATTCGGAATGGGAACGGGTGATCACCTCCAGTATCGTCGCCCTTAAATCGTAAAAAATATTAACAATCAGGTGGAAGGGTAAAAAATTAAGGTCAAGCCAATCGACAGGTTAGTATTCCTCAGCTTAAATCCTTGCGGATCTTACACTTGGAACCTATCAACCTTGTAGTCTTCAAGGTGTCTAATTGGGATATCTGGTCTTGAGGGGGGCTTGGCGCTTATATGCTTTCAGCGCTTATCCTTTCCGAACATAGCTACCCAGCATGTGCCACTGG
>JBDRBZ010000119.1:0-17002 GCA_043822175.1 Candidatus Omnitrophota bacterium | reverse complement strand
CGCACAAGCAGGATAAGGCCTACATAATAAATAAGCTTGACACTCTGGCAAACGGGGATAGGTCATGGAAAGTTCGTTATTTTGCCATACAATTTCTCGGTAATCCGATTAATAAGCAATATGGCATAGACCCCAGAAGGTATGAGACTATGCAAAAGGCGTATGAGGTGTTCAATGAGATGGATGCGGAGACCCTGGATGCTTTGTCGAGCGCAAAAGCCAGGCCTGTCAGGGATTGCCTGAAGATTATACTCCCCATGTCAATAAGGGACGAGGACAGCATGGTGCGTACACACGCGGCAATTCTCATGGCAAGCATAAGACCGGAGGACGCGAGACAATGCCTTCAGCGGGCATTTCAGGCCGAAAAGAACGAGGATGTCAGCGTGGCCATCGCCGAATCCATGGCTTTAATATGCCCGGTAAATGCCTCTGTGCTTGTATCGGCTGTGTCAGATGTTGAGGGCTCTCTGGTTTACAGGATTAGAATATGTGAGCGCATTTGTGAAATAGTTAATGACTGGGCCGGGCCTGCCGGTGTTATCGCGGCAGATGATGTGGAAGCGTTGAAGGATGATATCGGCCGCGCAAGGGAACTTATCGGCAATATGGCAGATTATGCCACAGAACATGTACCCGGCGTGAGGGTGACAGATGAAGACCGCAGGGCAATGTCTGCCATGTATGTCAGAATCGAGAAAATGCTGGGGAGTGTCGAACACAGGATGTCAGAACAGGAGCGTTTCATTCAGCAACATATTACCGAGTGCGCGAAAAAGATGACGGATAATCTGAGTGTGATAAGCAACGATATAGAAGAGCTCTGCCTTGAGAGAGAGTGGTTGGGCGCGTTCTTTAGAAGCATGGATGATGTCATAGCCCGTGTCCGCGGGCTTTTGGAGAGGAACGATGCAGAGATTGTTGAGAATACAGGATCGCCTTATCTTTCATATTCTGACTATGAAGCACTGGAACGGGAAGCGTGTGACATGTTGGATAAGATGGAAGATGCGGTGCTTCATGTAGACGGATACAAACAGGCGCTTATGAATATACAAAAAGCCGTGGAAGCGGCGCAAAAACTCGGGGAAGTATCAGGAGGCCTTATAGATCTTAGCCAGTGCGCGGCGGGGCTTAAAGATCTGTCGGGTTTGTTACTCAATAGCGCTTATCAGGGACGAGAGTACGGGCAAATCGATGCGGGATACAGGAATCTCTCGGCTGATCTGCCTACGCGAACGGCGTTTCTTTCAAGGTGCTCTGATATGATCATTGAAGTCAAGGCGATAACAGATCCTGTGGGAGATGGCATGGAGCTTCGTCTGGTGAGTAATGAGGAGAAGCGCAGGCAAAGAGATAGGGTGTTCGGCATGATAGTGGATGAGATCCGTGTTTCGCCTTTGGGCTCTGAGATCGGGGCGTGGCTTACGGGGGATCACTCAATCCAGGTTACAGAGGGCCTGTATGAGGAAGTCAGCAGTTATATGAGGCGGAAGGCGCTTCTCGGGAGAAATCTTATCGAGCTGGATATGGAGGCTATGGATTTCCAGATGCTTTTGGGCCGGGCGGACGCGACTGCCAGGGGTGATACGCTTGCGCATGTTACTGAACTTAGAAGCGATATCGCTGGACTGCTTGATGAATTGTCTGATGCCCGTGTATTCAGCGTGAGGCAAGGCGGGGGCGGTAACGATTATATTTTAGGGGTATCTTCTGAATCCCCTCTTAGAGGAATGCAGGCGCGGTATAGCTCATACAGAACCGGCCTTCAGAATATACGGGACAGTTTCAGGGCCGCCTGGTCTGAAAGAATCAGCGAGGAAGCGGGCATAGTGCAGTGCGCCGCCAATTTATGGGCACACGACTGGCTGGGAGGATTCGGAGACAATGAAATCCTGGCAAGATTGACCCAGACTTTCAGAATGGATAACAGGGCCGGCATGTGGCGCGCGTTCAAAGAGGGCATCCAGACGCTTTACGCGGCGCACGCATCCCGGGTCGCGAGTTTTGGCTGTTACAAAATATTCGCGCTTGATGACATGCTGAGAAATGACAGCATGCGCCAGGAACTGATTCGTCTTATCAGGGGCATATATAGCGACTTCGGGACGGACGAACGCATCTATTTTTTTATAAGGACTAACACGGGCGAAGACGGGACATACCTCGCTGACCTTGAGCTCAACATACTCATATGCAATGATGCGGCAATACGTGAAGTGATGGGAGAGGCTAAACAAATGGAGAGCCATGAAGTTATATACCGCCTTGAGAATTCTGTTACCGATCCCAGGAAATGCGGCAAGATAAAAATAAGTTTTAACCGGCAACAGTTGTACGAGAGCTCGCCGAACCTTAAGATATACCGGTATGATGAGTTTACAAGCGGGCAAATGGGCTGGCGCTATCAGAACATAAAGAGGGTACTCTCGCATTTTCTTGAGATCAGGGATGAGACAAACAGGTGGATAGCGCAGGGCAACCAGACCAGGATATCGGACGCGAGGGGGTTTTTATGCATTGATCTCGAAAATCAGAAAAAAATAGGCACGGCATGCCGCGCCATGGCGGCACGTAAGGGCGTGGCATTGGACTGGGAAGCGCCTGACAGGGTCATGGTTTTGCCGAAATACGATCAGAGCGGCCGTGTGCGCGAGATGGTATTGTGCCTGTTCAATACGGCGGCCGCGTCAAAGTCCGTTATTATGATTTCGACTGATGACGCGGCGCCCGCACCTTATTGGAGGTTCAGCGAGTTCGATGACCGCGCCGCAATGGCTATTATAATTGATCTGGGTATTGACCTGAGAAATCATATGCTCAGGCTTAACGGTATCACTGTTTCGGGTCCGCATGCTGACGAGCGTCCCATGATTTTCCCGGAATACATGTTCAGGTTCGTTATTGCCGCACTATCACATTATGAAAGTGTCTCGGGCATGACTCCGGAAGAATGCATATTGTCGGGGACGCCGGTGGATGCGCGGGAGGTCCTGAAATCATTTTTAAGAAGCGGCGCATTGCGCGATATGCGCGCGCCTTTGCCTTCGGATATGTCGCCGGCCCGGGTTACGCTTAATACAGCACAGGAGCAATTAAGGGATAAAACAGCGGATACCGCGGTGACTGATCTGATCACGGCATATGAGGAATCGCTCGGGATGAGCGGGCGCTCAGACGACTGTGTCCGCCAGTTCGCCCGTTCGTGTATTACCATGCTTCATCTTCTGAGCGGCAGGGAATATGATACTGACCCTGCCGATATTTTTACGCAGCAGAGAATAATCCCGACTCTTGATGAAACCTCGGAGCAGGAGATCGATGTTTTCGCGAAATATCCGCCTCTTGAACAGTATAACGGCATATTTCTCGATACAAAAGACCTCACGTTTTACGTAAAAGACTCGAGATTGAGCGAGCAGTCGGCGGCGCTGGCCGGCCTGCTTAATCGTTCCCTGCGGGAGTACCTTGCGGTTCTGCGTGGTCTCACCGCTGACAGGTGCCGGGAAGATTTGATAAGTAAAGTCTCCAAAGAGCTTGATCGTATCTGCGAGGCGATCGCTTCCGGCCTTGCCATAACGGTAGCAGTGTCAGACAGCCTGCCGGTCAATTCACTTATAGTTGACGGCAATACGATATTCCTGGACAGGGCATTCGCGGAGTTTTTAATCGCAGCGGAACGTGACGCAAAAACAGCCGGCGCCGCGAGGATAGTCATGGCCGAGAGGATCATGCACGAGCTCGGCCATGCCGAACTCATGCCGAAAAGCCTGGGCTTCGAGGAAGAGGAGAATATCCAGCTCTGGCGCGACGCCCTTTTCTACAAGGCGCTTTTCGAGAGCGTCCCCGGCCTGGCCGGAATCGTAAATAAGTTCACACACGGCATTGTGAGGACAGGCGAAAAGGAAGGGGCGAAATTCAGCGGCGCCTTCCGCACAAGGGTGCTTTTCAGAGCGATGCAGGGTTGGGCGGAATCCATGTTTACGGACCCGGAAAACGTTAAGGAGAAAATCGCGCAATTTGTTAAAAAATACGTAGTACCGATGTATCGAAGGCCGTCGACCGTGAGAATGTTTCCGGCGGCCGAGGGATGCGGCCCCGGCGCGGGCGCCGTATTCGGCCTGCATGACGCAAATATTATCGCGGAATGGGAAGACATTATTTTGCGCGGTATGACGCGGCAGGGGGCGCCGTTTTTGGAAGCGACCCAACGCCGGATTGTCATATCGATAAATCTGGTGCCGCAGTGCCAACGCGGCATGGTCGATGAGATAAACGATAAATCAAGAGAAGCGTTTAGGAGCGGGTGGACAAGGGACCTGATCGAAATCCTGCCGCTCAGCGAAATACGGAATATCCGTTCGTCTGAAACGGTGGACATTGTCGCGCTGATAAGCGAGGATGACGCCATACAATACGGAAACAACGAAAAGCGCCTTGTCTTTAAGCCCGGCTCCGGCGGCCCTGTCCTGATCCCCGGGCTCATAGCCGCGGGCCGTGCAGTGCTGTACGGAGACATGGAGCTCCTGCTCGAGATTATGGCAAAGCTGGGCGGCAGGCGCATCGATACAATTGACGCGGCCTCCCTTTCGGGCATGCTGGCCCGCGGCGAGTATGCGCAATTCGCGAAGGCCCTTTCAATCTCTCTTCAAAGCATTACCGTATCGAGCGAAGACTCCGATTCCTTCAATCGCTCCCTCCTCCGCCTGATCCGGTTCGCATAAAAGCATTACCGTTCAAAACAGGAAATGTCTGAGACTCACCTGTGTGTAAAACAACAAAACGGCCTTCGGACATTACGCTTTCTTTGGTATTTCGAGGCGGTACGCGATACATATCCTGTTTTTCGCCTTTATCAACAGCGACAAAGATGAAACACAATTCTGTTCGATGACATTGTGATAACGCTTGACACGTGCCGAGAAAATGATTGACAGATCGGGCGGCGAGGGTATAATAATGACGCTCTTTACAATTCTTTCTTATCAGGGAATGCGGTGAGAAGCCGCAGCTACCCCCGTAACTGTATGCGAGAGACATAAGTCGCGGTCACTGTAGCGGTCGATCAAACGGTTGCCGTTATGGGAAGGCGCGTGACAGAAGTAATTCGCCAAGCCAGGAAACCTGTTAAATATATCCTTCGGGGTGCGAGGATTTCGCGAACGCCCAAAATGAACCCTAATCGCTTATGAAGGATTAGGGATTTTTTTTGAGGCGGCGCACCCCCAAAAGCGATTTTGGGGCTTTTTTTTGATGTATCGAAAGGAGAGACTATGAAAAGGACAATAACGGCGCTTGCGGTATTGTGTTTGGCTTTCGCGGCGTGCGCGATGGCCGCCGATAAAACCGCTGATGACAACTCGGCTAAAACAGAGAGTGGGACAAAAATCGGGGCGGCCATTGACACCGGCCTGGACAAGGTCCTTAAGCTCATGACCGACCCGATGGATAAGATACTGGGATCCACGGTTGAGCTTGATACGATCATTGTCACGGCTTCTAAAATAAAGGAAAAGCTGGGCTCCGCGTCTAGCATGGTCACCGTGCTGGATGAGGAAGATTTTGAAAGGGCGGATCACGGGTACGTGAAGAGCGCCCTGAAGGATGAAATGGGCGTTGACATTGTCGAATCCGGCGCGTTTACCGGGCAGACATCGGTATTTATGCGCGGCGCCAATTCCAATCATACGGTCGTCATGGTTGACGGCCTGAAAATGTACGACCCGATTTCGCCGAACGGGGCATTCAACCTCGCGCACCTGACGCTCGATAACATAGAGAGGATAGAAGTGGTTCGGGGCCCGCAGAGCACATTGTACGGCTCGGACGCCGTAGGGGGCGTTATTAATATCATAACAAAAAAAGCGGACAGGGATTTTTTCAAAGGGTCATTTACCGCAGGGGATTTTTCCACGTTTGCCGAATCGTTTGACATGGGCTCATACGCCCATAACCTGCATTATACGCTGGGCGGCTCTTTCACGAAAAGCCGCGGCATATCGCAGGCGCAGGCGAAAAATAACAACCCTGAACTCGACGGCTATCAGCGGTTCGTTCTCAGCTCGAGGGTGGATTATGACATTGCCGAAGGTTTTACGGTCGGGGGCACGGTGAGGCACACAGGCACGCTTTACGACTATGATCAGTTCGGCAAGGACGATCCCAACATAAGCCAGAGGGATTTCCAGACCGCGATTACGCAGTACATAGAGCATCAGCCGCTCGATTTCTACAGCTACTACATCAAATTCGGATGGATGCTGAATTTCAGGAAAGATGTTGATTCCAACGACGGCAACCAGGTCGACTATTTGCGTGACTGGTACAAGGGCTATGAGTTCAAATTCGATTTCCGCAACAACTTCCATATACTCGAAATGGATACCTTCACAATCGGGTATGAATACACATGGGAGATGGGGGACTCCTATTATTATCTGGACTGGGGTACTGGTGACAGCACTTCGGACATGCCCAAGGTATTCTCGAGAAATAACGCGCTTTACCTGCAGAACAGGTTTAACCTGAGCGACCGGCTCACTTCGACTCAGGGCATGAGGATCGACGACCACTCGGACGCCGGCACGCACATTACGTATAAGCTTGACGGGTCCTATCTTTTCCCGACAGGAACGAAAATAAGGGGGGGGTGGGCCACCGGTTTTAAGGCGCCGACACTGTATCAGCTGCATGCCCTGTCAACGCCTGCCGTTTGGGGATGGGGCGGTTTCGGGGGCGGAAATCCGGACCTTGACCCCGAGACGAGCCAGTCGTATGAAGTCGGCGTTGACCAGTACCTCTTCAGCGAGAAGGTCCTGCTGCACGCGACGTATTTCCATACGATGTTCCACGGCCTTATCGGCACGACGACAAGCCCGACATGGTATGTTTCCCAGTATGCGAACACGGGCAAGGCGCATTCTCACGGATGGGAAATCGGCGGGAAAATCAAGCCGCTGGATAATCTCGAGATAAGGGGTTCGTATACCTATGATTACACAAAGGACTACAGCACCGACAGGCCGCTTTTGAGGAGGCCGTTCAACAAGTTCAAGATCAATGCCTATTGGGAAATCATCCCGAAATTTGATTTCAATCTCGAGATCCTGTATAACGGTCTCAGGTATGACAACAACGCGGATAAACTCAAATCGTATCTCGTGGCCAATATCGCGCTGAACTATGAGGTCCTGCCGCACATGAGTGTATTCGCGAAAATTGTAAACGTATTTAACAAACGCTATGAAGAGGTGCGCAGTTACGGGACCAGCCCGTTTGCCGCGTATTTCGGAACAAAAGTCGATTTTTAGGCCCGAGCGTTCCTGAGATATTTGTCTTTGCCTGGCGCGGCATGGGTGTGCTATAATCTTTACAAAGGAGAATGCCATGATAGAATTTTTGCAGAAAGGCGGGCCGGTCATGGTGCCGCTTCTTCTCTGTTCCATTGTCTCGCTGGCCATCATACTCGAGCGCAGCGTATTCTGGTTCAGGGTCATGGTCAGGAGGAACGCGCGTATGCTCAGTATCGTGCTGCGCCAGGTTGAAAAGGGCAGGCTGCCCGATGCCGTCAAAACGTGCAGGCATACGGATGACGCGATAGCCAAAATACTGCTGGAGGGGATTAAGAACTATGAGTATAACTTTGTGAGCGCCCTGGAGGCCGCGGCCAACAATGAGGTCAACACCATGAAGCGTTACATGGTTATACTGGATACGATTATTACTCTGTCACCGCTGCTCGGTATTTTCGGCACGGTCACCGGGATTATTATTTCTTTCGGCATACTCGGCAAAGGTGGTCTGGTTGACCCGAGCGGGGTAACCGGAGGGATCGCGCAGGCGCTCATAACGACCGCATCGGGGCTCATTATAGCGATTTTCACGCTTATACCGTTCAATTATTTCAACAGCCAGATTGAGGCAAGCGCGATGGAGATCGAGAAATACGTTAACGCCCTCGAAATAGCGCAGTGGAAATACAAGCACGGCAAGGAAGTGTTAAGTGACGGCGAATAGACCTGCCGGAAGCCGCAGATTATGAAGATCAATCTCAAGACGCGTAAAGCCCGCATAGAAATGATCCCGCTCCTGGACATGATATTTTTGGTGCTGGTATCGTTTGTGTATTCTTTCATGGCGATGACCGTGCAGAAAGGGATACCGGTCAAGCTGCCGTTCGCCGAAAGCTCCGTCGAGGAGAGGGCCGAATACCTGATCGTGACGGTCGCCGGGGCAAATACCATCTATCTAAATAAACAGCCGATTTCGGACGACAGCCTTCAGAAAGAGATGGAGCTCAGGCGCGCGGCGTCCGAGAATGTGAAGGTGTACATAAACGCGGAAAAGGGCATCCTTTACGAAAAAGTCATTAACGTGATTGACAGAATACGGAAGGCCGGTATCCAGCGCATTTCACTCGAGACTACTACCAGTCGTGAATAGAACCATTTATTACACAGCAGCTGTTTCCCTGATGATCCACGGGGGCGTATTTTTTATGCCGGCCTCTTTTTTTAACGATTTTTTGCCTAAAGCCGACGTGGTCAGGGCAGAGTCCAGCGGCATTGAAGTCCTCCTGGTCGACAGGGCGCCCGAAAACGAAAGCGATGTTCCCAAACAGCGAAGAAGCGCGAAAAAGACGGACAGCCGGGGTGTGGACAGGGAGAAACCCCGCGTACAAAAAAGAGAAGAGCCGGCGCTTCCCAAAGAGAAAACGCGTGAGGATAAATCGGATGAGAACGATTCCGAGTATGCCCCTGTCACGCCGGAAGAACAGGGGGCCATAACCGATGAGATACTGACGCTCCTCGTTAACCAACCCCCCGCGTACCCGAGGATCGCGAGGATGAGGGGATGGGAGGGCAATGTGATACTGATCGCTGACGTTGACAGGTCGGGCGAGGTGAGGGATGTCAGGATCTATTCATCGTCAGGGTATGATGCCCTCGATAACGCTTCTATGGATGCCGTGAAAAAGTGGAAATTCAGAAACGTGAAAAAGCTTACCCGCGTCAAAGTCCCCATACGCTTTGTCCTTACAAGATAGGCGGTGTCTGATGAGAATAGTGAGCGCCTGCCTCCTTGGCGTTAAATGCAGGTACGACGGCCGAAGCCGCCCGCACCCGGGCGCGCTGCGCGCCTCGCGCAGGGAAACGCTTGTGCCTGTATGCCCCGAACAGCTGGGCGGGCTCGGGACCCCGCGGGAAAAGGCGGAAATCGCGGGCCTCAGGGTGGTGACAGAGTCCGGGGGGGATGTTACCGCCAATTTTACGCGGGGGGCCGAGGAAACCCTGCGGATCGCTAAAATGTTTAAAGCGCGCGTGGCTGTTCTTAAAAGCAAAAGCGCTTCCTGCGGGTCTGGCCGTGTGTATGACGGCACCTTTACCGGCCGGATGAAAAAAGGAGACGGCGTGACAGCGGCGCTCCTTAAGAAAAACGGCATCAGGGTTGTTAGCGAATCAGCCATAAAATTGGCGGCGCTTCTCATAATCGCGGTTCTGGGCGCGGGACAAGCCTCCGGGGATGTCATACACCTGAAGAGCGGCGGGAAAGTCCGGGGCGCCGTCAAGGAGAAACAGCCGGAATCTGTTCTGGTGGATCTGGGGTTCGGACTTACCTCGATATCTGACGAAGAGATAGAAAGCATAGATTACGACGACGAGCACCCTTCCGAATCGGACGAGGCGCCGGCGGCGCCCGGAGGGGCAGAGGAGCCCGGCCTCATGGCCGAGCTGAGGCATGTCAAGAGGCTGAGGTCAGACGCCATCAGATACAGGAATAAACATGAGGCGGCGAGAAGGAGTGTTGTTTATATCGACAGAGAGATTTTTAAGCTTTACAGTCAGCTCAAGACAGCGAATGACGAGCTTACGCGTACCGATCCCAAGCAGATCGTAAAATACAATAAAGCGGTGTCCGCGCTGAATGCCCTGAACGCAAGAGGCGCCGGCCTGAACAGGGATGCGGCCGCTGCCCGCGACAGGGAGTCGTCGACAGGGCGTCTCATGTCAGAGAAGGTGGCCGCGTACGGTGATGCGCTCAATGCGCTGCGCGCTAAAGTCTCGGGGCTTTCCGGAAGCGCGGGGCCGGATGGAGCCGGAGCTGACAGTTATGGGCGCGGTGTTGTGATCGCTGAGCTGGACAGGCTTGAGGATGGTTTTTCGCGCACAGAGGTGGAGTATTCTGACATGGGCCCCGATGTCGTGGTTACTGCCCGGCTTGACGGGCGAATCGACGTCAGGATGGTTGTTGACACGGGCGCGAATATCCTTCTCATAACCGAAGACGTGGCCCGGAGATTGGGCCTGGACATCGCCGACGAATCCGCGAAAATACAGTGCGTGCTGGCGGACGGAAGCAGGGCCATGGCGAGGCCCTGCGTGATAAGCAGTGTTGACGTAGGCGGGCGCGTGGTCAGGGACGTGGCCGCCGCGGTTATCGGGTCATCACCCATGCCTGGGCTGGACGGGCTTCTGGGTATGTCCTTTCTCAATAATTTTATTGTGAGAATTGACCCGAAGGGTAAACGGCTGGTGCTTGAGGAATTCTCATCTTAAGACATATTATGATAAAGTAATGTTGACAGTCTGCGTTTCTGTGATATAATCACTTCTACCTAAATGAAAGGATAAGACCACCGATGTCAAGAGTTGAACTGGGCCACAATGAGCCTCTCGAAAGGGCGCTCAGGCGTTTTAAAAGGAAAATCGAGAGGGAAGGTATACTTAAAACGCTCAAAGCGAGGAAGCATTACGAAAAGCCAAGTGAAATAAAAAGGAGAAAGCGACGAACTGCCCCTCGAGGATAATGCGTCTCTCCCTTCTCACCGCATTTTTGTTGTGCCGACTGTGCCTTTTTTATTCCGGAGCCATGGAACAGGACCATATCAAAAGCCATATCCTTGACAACGGGTTTATCGTACTGACCAAATACTCACCCGGCGGCCTAACCGCCATCCAGATATCGGTGCGCGCGGGTTCTGCCTCTGAAAGCATTTATGCCGGTTCAGGCATATCACATTTTATCGAGCACATGGTTTTTAAAGGCAGCCCTGAAACATCCAAGGGCGAGCTTGTGAAAAAGATCAAATCCCTGGGCGGCTACATAAACGCGAACACGGGCCACGATGTCACATCGTACCATGTATGCGTTCCCGATGAAAATGCGCGTGAGGCCCTCGGGTTCCTTTCAGCCGCTGTCATGAACCCGGGCTTCAGCGGGGACGAGGCCGAGAGGGAAAGATCCGTCATATTGAACGAGCAGCGGATGTATGAGGACAATCCCGGGTCAAGGGTTATTAAGGGACTTTTTTCTACTGCCTATAAAACTCATCCGTACAGATTTCCTATTATCGGATATCCTGAGCGGCTTCAGGCTTTGAAACGTGAGGATCTCGCGGACTACCACGGAAAATTCTATGTGCCGAATAATATGACCGTATCTATCGTAGGGGGTATGCCCGAGGCGGACGCGCTCGCCGCCGCCCGCGAGGTTTTAGGCGGCTACCCGCGCGGCCCCGCGCCGGTGACGCTCGGGGAGAACGAAGCCCCGCAAGGCGGCGCGCGGGAGTCTGTGGAATACATGCAAACCGGGACAGGGTATTTTTCGATCGGGTATCACACAGTGGCGGTCGCGGACAGTGATGTGTTCGCCGCGGATGTGCTGTCCGTCATTCTGGGCTACGGTGACGGGTCACGGCTGAACCGGAGGGTTGTCAAGGAAAAGGAATTATTATATTCCGTCGGGGCGTCAAACTACAGCGGCCTGTATCCCGGCCTTTTTATTATTTCGGGGACAGGAGAGCACGGTAAGATCAGGGCAGCGGTAAGTGAGATCGGGGATGAGATCAGGCGGGTAAGGGAGGAGGGCGTATCCGAAGAAGAGTGCCGAAGGGCAAAGGCGCTGGTAGAGTCCGATTATCTGCATGACCTTGAGACCGTGGAGTCAATGGCCCGCCTGGGCGCGCAGGGCCTCATGCTGACCGGCGACCCCGACTTTGCCGCGCGCTATGTCGAGGGTGTTGACGCGGTTGAAGCAGGGGATGTTAATAACGTTGCGCGTAAGTACCTATCTGATTCCAACAGGTCGGTTGTGTTTATCGAAAGTCCGAAGGAAAGCAACCCGGATGACGATGGAGGGGCGTTGCGGCATGACACAACTCTTTCCGGTGAGCTGGAGCCGCCGTGCGTGCTTGGCCGGCTACCGGCCAAGGCCGCCATCGGTGATTCCGGCGAAGAAGCCGGGGGGGATAAAAATTATGAAGCAGGCATAAAGAAAAAACTGCTGACTAACGGTATCAGGGTGCTGCTTAACCGGATCCCCGGGCTGCCGCTTGTCTCTGTGACATTCGCTATAAAAGGCGGGCTACTTTACGAACCGGGCGGTCTTTCCGGGCTTTCTAACATCACCTGTTCCATGCTTCTTAAAGGGACAGGCAAAAGAGATGAGTCCGAGATACGGCCTTTCATGGAAAAGTTAGGCGGTTCGATCAGGTCGTACAGCGGCATGAACAGTTACGGCGTGACGTGCGATTTCATGGCCGGGGATACGGCCGCGGCGCTGGACCTGCTTGGGGACGTAATCCTAGATCCCGTATTCCCGGAGGATGAACTGCGTAAAATGAAAGTCAATATTCAAGGGGACATCGATGAGGATGAAGACAGGGCATTTTCAAAGGGCATGCTCGGGCTGAGGAAAGGTATCTTTGGTTCTCACCCGTACAGCAGGCGCATAATCGGGGAAAAGGATAGCGTCGGGGGCATGAGCCGTGAAGACATTATAGAATTCTACAATAAAAGCCTGTGCGGAGGGGATATCGTAATAAGCGTCGCGGGTGATTTTGACGAGGACGCGATTATGTCCGCTCTCGAAAGCTGTTTCGGCGGTATAACCGGAGCCGGAGCCGGGCTTGTCCCGGCCGTGGCCGCAGGAAAAATGAAATCAAAAAATGAAAAGACGATATCCATGCCCAAGAAAGAGGCCATCTACATAATAGGTTTTGACGGCGTGACGGTCAAGGACGAGGACCGGTATCCGCTTGAGGTGCTTTTCACGGTCATGTCGGGCGGAGGCGGTCGTTTGTTTGATTCCATACGCGACAACCTCGGGCTCTCGTACTCGCAGGGCGGGTCGTCCGTAGAGGGTGTCCAGCCCGGATATTGCTATTTTTATGTCGCTTCTGATAAGGGCGGCGTTGAAAAGGCCAGCGCCGTGCTCCTTGAGGAGATAGGGAAGTTAAGGCAGGACGGTATTACCGATGCGGAATTGACGAGGGCGAAAAATTATCTTTACGGGGCGTTTACGCGATCAATGCAGACCCGCCGCGCCAAATCCTTCAAGGCGGCCACTGACGAGCTTTTTACCCTGGGGTATGATGATTACCTGAATTACCGCGCCAACATAATGAAATGCACGAAGGCCGATGTTAAACGGGTGGCCATAAAATACCTTGATCCGAAACGCTCATTCTCCGTTACCGTTGTGCCGGAGGGGAAATAGGCGGCTTTATGATACGGAACGCTTTTGTCGCGGGCAGGTTTTACACGGCTGACCGAGAGGCGCTCGAAAAAGAAATACTGGGTTATGCGCGTGAAGGCCGAAAGGCGGTAAACGTCCTCGGGTGCGTATCCCCTCATGCCGGTTATGTGTTTTCAGGCGAAGTCGCCGGGAATGTGTTGTCCGCGATAGAGCCCAAGAAGACATATGTTATCCTCGGGCCCAATCACACCGGCATGGGCATGCAGTATGGCCTGGACCTTGACAGGGAGTGGGCGACCCCTTTGGGTAAAGTCCGGGTCGACAGGGAGCTGGGCGAGGCTATTCTGGACTTTTCGAAGTATGTTGACAAAGATACGCTTTCTCACAATTATGAGCATTCCATTGAGGTACAGCTTCCTTTCCTGCAGGTCTATACCGGAGAATTCAGTTTTGTCCCCATCATGATAGGCGGTGGAGGAGCCGCCGAATATAAAGCGATAGGCGCTGAAATTGCCGAGGCGATCAGGGCCGTAAAGTGCGACGCGGTCATTATCGCGTCAAGCGATATGTCTCATCATGAGCCACAGGCGGCAGCCAGGAAAAAAGACAGTCTTGCGATAGAAAAAATAATCGCGCTCGACATTGACGGGTTTCTGAACCGCGTCGCGGAATACGACATAAGCATGTGCGGCTGCGGGCCGGCCGCCATAATGATGGCGGCGTGCATAAATGAAGGCGCGGCAAAAGCCGAGCTTATCCGCTACATGACAAGCGGCGAGGCGTCGGGGGATTATTCAAGCGTGGTGGGTTACGCGGGTATTATCGTGTATTGATCGGGTACGTGAAAGGCGGCATCTAAGCAATGAGAAGAAAGAAAATAGCGCTGGCGATGGGGGGCGGGGCGGCGCGAGGTATCGCCAATATCGGCGTGCTGAAGGCCCTCGAGCGTGAGGGTATCCGGGCAGACCTGCTTGTCGGGTCGAGCATGGGGGCGCTTGTCGCGGCCTCTTACAGCGCAGGTATGAGCCTGAAAGATCTTGAAGAGGAAGCGGCCGCTTTTACCTGGCATGATATCGCTGACGTGACCCTGTCGAGAATAGCCTTCACAAAAGGGGAGAAGCTCAAACAGATTGTGGAAAGGCTTACCGGCGGCAAGGGGTTCAGCGATTGCCGGATTCCGCTCTATGTAACCGCCACGGCCATAGAGTCCGGCGAAGAGGTTTTATTCTCATCGGGTGACCTGGCGCAGGTTGTCAGGGCCAGCTGTTCCTGGCCCGGTTTTTTCCCGCCCGTAGAGGTCGACGGCCAAATGCTCTGTGACGGCGGCATAAGGAACAGCGTCCCGGTCAAATGGGCCAGGCAGCTCGGCGGGGAATTTGTAATCGCCGTTAAGGTGGGGTTCGCTCCGCAGAAGATAGAGGTGGGAAACGTGTTCCAGCTGATGACCCAGTCCATACAGATTATGGGCGAGGAGCTTGATAAGTATCAGTCCATGAACGCCGATGTCGTGATAGAGCCCGGACTCGAAGGCGTAAATCAGCTGGATTTTCAGAAATCCCGCGATATAATAAGAATGGGTGAGCTCGCCTGCATGGCAAAAATGCCGTATTTAAAAAAAGGGATGAGGGCATGGAAATTCTTATAGTATTCCTTCTGATCGTGATAGCCGGCCTCATGGTATATCTTGTAAACCGTGACCGGAAGGCGGATCTGGGCGGCCGGGTTAATTCATTTTTGGGCGAGAAATTTTTATCTTTCCAGGATTCCATACACAAAACCATGGAGTCCACAAGGCGCGAAGTCGAGATGTCCAAGAATGTCATATCAGACCACGCCGTAAAAACGCTCGAGACCATTAAGGACATGGGCGCTACGATCAACGAGATCGTGAAGCAGCAGAAGGAGGCGCAGGACCTGGGGAATTCGCTTAAATATCTTCTGCAGACTCCGAAGCTCCGCGGAAATTACGGGGAGGAAATCCTTGAAGAGATGCTCGAGCGCATCCTGCCCAAGGGCATTTGGGAGAGGCAGTACGCGATTGACGGGAACGAGAGGGTGGACGCGGTCGTGATATACAAGGATACCGTGATACCCATTGACGCGAAGTTCCCGAGGGAGATTTACGAACGGTACATGAACTGCGCCGAAGGTGATGAGAAAAAGCGGGCATGGAAGATGTATGAGGACGGGATAAAAACGCGCATTTTGTCGATAAAAAGCAAGTACATAAGGCCCGAAAAGGGCACGTCCGATTTTGCCCTGATGTTCATTCCCTCGGAATCCATATACTACGAAACGATCGCGGAGAAGAATTATCTGGGGGAGCCGTGCGCCGTATATGAATATGCGCGCGCAAATCACATAGTGCCGGTTAGCCCCAACACGTTTTACGCGTTTCTTCAGATCGTGATGATGGGCATAAAAAACGTGGACATCATAAAGAGCGCTAAGAAGCTCCAGGACGCGCTTTCGAAGATAGAGCGCAACTTCACGCTTTTCTACAATAAATACGAGGATATCGGAGCCCTGCTGGAGAAGGCCCAGGAATCCTACCGGGTCGGCGACACCCACATCAAGCGGTTCCGTGAAAACATCGTCTCTACCCTTAATCTCGAACTGCCGGACAAATAGCCCCACCGCTACGGCAACTGCCCTGGTGACGCTTTTCACTACAAACGGAATATCAATGAGTTGCGCAACAAATACGAGATATGTGTTTATGCATATGGCAGGTTGCCCGCATTTGTTTCATAACATGTTGATGCATAACTGGTTACAAAAAGCGTCACCAATGTTAAGATACGCCCGATAAACTTTATGGTTAGAAGCTAAAAAATTTAGTTCAAGCAATTTGATTGTACGATCATATTGTGGCATAATCTTAATGACAGCAGGAGAAGACTTATGCGCGGTTCTAAAGAGGTACTTGCAGGTTCTGCGTGCTATGCAAAGCGGTTAGTCGCAATCTGCGCGATTCTGTCATTTACTATTTTCGGTTTGCCTGATTGTCCGCGTGCCGAAGAACAGAATAGTGCCTTATCGCTTGGAAGCGAAAGTGTAGCCGAACGCGGACCGGATATCGAAAAAAAAGACATACTAAGCGCCCGGCTGCCTCTTTCTCTCGGCTATACGCGCGAAGTTTATGACTCGGGCACTGACATGCCTGTCATCGTGTACCTCCAGGACGCCCATTGCAATTATTCCTGCCAGAAGAGCATAGCGGGCATTATCGATTACTTCAACAGATTTCACGGGGTTAAGCTTGCCGGCCTCGAGGGCGGGTCAGGAAATTACGATTTCTCGCTTTTTACGAGCATCCCTGATATCGATATCAGGGAAAACATAGCGGATTATTTTGTCAGGGAAGGGCGCGTCACGGGCGCGGAGCTGTTCGCGATAATGAATCCCGAAAGGATTTCCGTTAAGGGCCTTGAGGAACCGGGGCTCTACGAGAAGAATCTCACCGTGTACAGGGAAAGCCTCGGCTATAAGGAGCGCGTTCAGCATCACATAAAGATCCTGAACC
>JBDRBZ010000118.1:0-5431 GCA_043822175.1 Candidatus Omnitrophota bacterium | reverse complement strand
ATGCTGAAAGAAGCCGAGGAAACGATAAAGACAGCCTTAAAAAACAGGCCCGATTTCCCGCAGGCCCATAACACCCTCGGTGTTATATACATACGGCGCGGCATGACAGACGACGCGCTCCGGCATTATAAGAAAGCCGTTGAACTCAGGCCCGCAAGGCCCGAATATCGCTGCAATCTCGCGAACACTTACGCCAGAAAACACATGCTTGAGGAAGCCGCGGAAGAATATAAAAAAGCCGCCGAACTCTCCCCTGAAGCGCAGTATTACACCTCTCTCGGAAAAGTATATCAGCAACTCGGAAAAACAGACCTGGCAAGGGAGGCTTTCGACAAATCAGAGAAACTGAGGGGAAGATAATTACTTAATAAGGCAGGAGGCGGCCTACCTCGAATATCTCTCGAGTTGTTGTTTCAGGTCTTCCTGATAAGGGTCTATCTCGAGTGATTTCCTCCAGGCCGCAACAGCGGCATCTGTCCGGCCTGCCGCGAGATACGCCATGCCCAGCTTCTCATAGGCCCTGGCAAACTCGGGATTCACATCCACGGCCTTCCTGAAATATTCAACCGCCTCTGTCCAATTCTCAAGGTCCATGTACAGAAGCCCGAGGTTGAAATACGGCGACGGGTACCTCGGATCTATCTCGATCGCCTTTTTGTATTCTTTTATCGCCTCGTCATAAAGCCCTTGCCTCTTAAGTATTATCGCGAGGCTGTTATACGCCTGAGATTCCCTGAAACCTATCAGCTTGACATGGCAGACGCCGGCGAGCACAGCCGCGGCTGCGAGAAAGAGCAGGATGCGCAGGTATTCCCTCGAAACAGCCTTAGTGTAGAGCCAATATAACGACACCGACGCGAAAACCGCCAGATACGGCAAAGCGGCGAGCCTGTACCTGGAATTCACGAAATAAATCAGGGTGGACAGGAAAACGCTCAATACCATGTAATAGAGAATGTTAACGTCCGGCCTTCTTATCCTGAAACATAAAAACATGCCGACAAGCGCCAGGGGGCACATAAAAGAGAAATTTACCAGCGGATATCCGAGAAGCGGGGCAAATCTCTTAAAGAAAAACATGGGCAGTATGTCTGGTATCTCATAAGCGTTCCAGAAAAGCAAAGCCTTAACGAAAATGAGCCGCATATATTTAAGCGGCTCATCATGAATAAACCTGAAACTCTGATTGAACCAGTAGCGGGATACCTCCGACGGTTTCAGCTCGCTGTCCATGGCCTGCTGCGCGATGACAGTGGCGTTGTTCCTGCTGTCAATAACACTCGTGCCGATAGTCTTCGGCAGATTGAAGGACCCGGTTGACAGCGGATTATTGCCGGCATAAAAAGTTATGCCCGCGTGCGCCGTTATAGGCACAAAATCCCCTCCGACCATGTAATTGCGCGCCGTTACCGGGGCGATTGTAAGCGCCAAAGCCGCGAGGAGCGACGCGGCATATCCTGCGCGCTTATTGACCGCGAGTTTTCCGAACGACGTAAATATCCATACCACGGCAAACGGCACAAAAACCGCTATGCTCGCGTTGGCGAGCATCGAAAGCCCGACCAGTATTCCGGCTGAAATAAACTTCGGCACTGACGGCCGGCCGAGTATGGAGAGGAACACAAGGACAATCACACAGTTTATGAATACGGCAAGGAAGGCGGACACGAAAAACCCCTCAAAATATACCGCCATTGCGTAGAATGCCATCATAAAGCCGGCCATGACGCCGACGGCCCTGTTGAATATCCTGGCCCCGATGAGATATATCAGGCCCGCGCTTAACGACCCCATAAAAAACTGTATAACCCTGGCGGTAAACACGTCGTGGCCGAAAAGAAAATAGATAAACCCCAGGAAATACGGGTAGAGCGGCAGGCCGTAGAAGACACCGTTTCCGAGCACGTTTCCGCCCGCTATCCCGAGCGCCCAGTTGTCATAAAGGTAATCGTCGAGCCCCCGTTCGAAAGGCACAAAGAACGGATTCGTCTTGATCTGATTCAGATATGCGATCCTTAGAACGAAAGCTGCCGCGACAATGACCGTAAAAATAACGGCATGCGAAAGGGCTGTGTATTTATGCCCGGCGGATAAGTTTTCCCTGAACAAATCGCGGCCGGCCGTTCGCGCGGCAAGCTTCGCTCCGGGCGAGGTCCCGCGGCTCATTCCTTCTTTCTCGGCTACTCTTCTCACATTCCTCTCTTTGACTCCGAGATCAGCGGCGATTTCAGGGACCGGTTTTTTGCCGATATTTTCGATTATGTATTTTTTGTGTTCGGGTCTCATCTCGGCTTGAATTCTGATACCACGTCATCCCTTGAAAGAAACATAATGACAAAAATATGGTAAATGAGAGACACTGCGTCTTTCATGCAGACAGGCACAAAGGTCATTATTTCGCCCGTAAATTGTAAGAGCCCCGAAAAAATCATTATTTTTGTGAGAATGACGTATCCGGAGAAAAAAACAAGCACCCTGCGGGCCGCGTCCCTGTAATCAAAAAGTCCGAGCCCTATGGCGGACGATACCATGCTTGTCACCATCACAAACAGGTACACGTTGAGCGGCTTTGTGGCGCGGCACACGATAGGGTACAGGATCAGGCTCAAAATCGTCATCGCCCCGATGATTACCTCAGTAAGCGCGATAAGAGTGATAATCCTTCTCGTCATGCTTTAATTATACACCAGATGCCCGCTCGATTGAACAAGAATCTGTCTGGGCTGTGGGTTATGAGCCCGAAGAAGGTTTACAAGTTTATTGAATTTATCCCCTGAATCTGATATTCTATGCACATGAATAACTCCGAACCGCAAATAGAAGTTTCCGTTGTAATGCCCTGCCTCAACGAAGAAAAAACCCTGGGCGCGTGCGTAAAAAAGGCCATGGATTCGTTTAAGCGGCTGGGCATAAACGGCGAAGTCGTTATCGCGGATAACGGGTCCACGGACGGGTCAGTCCGAATAGCCGAATCGCTGGGAGCGCGTGTAGTACATGAAAATCTTAAAGGCTACGGCCATGCCCTTATGCGGGGCATAAAAGAGGCCGGGGGTAAATATATTATCATGGGGGACGCGGATGAGTCGTACGATTTTTCGGAGATAGACGGCTTCGTCAAAAAGCTGCGCGAAGGTTACGATATAGTAATGGGCACGCGCCTTAAAGGGAAAATCGAGAAAGGCGCGATGAGCGCACTGCACAGGATAGGCAACCCCATCATGACCGGCATACTCAACCTGTTTTTCAGGACCGGTATATCGGACGCGCACTGCGGCCTCAGGGCCTTCACCAAAGACGCTTATAAGAGACTGAATCTGAAACTCGGGGGCATGGAATTTGCCTCGGAATTCGTGGTCAAGGCGGCTAAGAGAAAACTGAAAATAACCGAAATACCCATCGTGCTTCATAAAGACGGCCGCGGCAGGAGGCCGCATTTGAGGACTTTCAGGGACGGATGGCGGCACCTGCGCTTTCTTCTCATATATTGCCCCACTGTCTTATACCTGATCCCGGGGTTCGCCATGGTATGCGTAGGGTTCTTCATACTCACCCGGGGGCTTTTTATACCTTTTAAAGTAGCGAACATGACTCTTGATTACCACTTTAACTTTGTGGGGTCGATACTGGCTATCATAGGTTTCCAGATTATACTTTTCGGGCTTTTCGCGCGCTCATTCGCTTACGTCAGGGGATTCGACAAGCACGACAGGTTCATAGTACGTTATATCAGGAATTTCTCGCTTGAACGAAGCCTGATTATCGGGCTATCCGCGATAGGCCTGGGGATGGTCTTTTTTGTCACTATTCTCGTTAAATGGATACACGCCGGATTCGGCCCCCTGTTCGAGGTAAGAAAGGGTATCGCCGGCATCACTCTCTTGGCCATCGGCTTTTTATACGTCTTTTTCTCTTTTCTTTTCAGCATGCTGTTCATGGAATACCCGAAAAACAGATAGCCCCATATGACATTATACGTCTCTGTCATAATTCTTACCAAAAACGCCGGCTCGCGTTTCAAAAACGTGCTTGAGGCCCTCTTTAACGGCAAAACCGATTTCGGTTTCGAAGTGATAGTGGTGGATTCAGGGTCCACGGACTCAACGAACACCATTACGCGCGATTTTCCGGTCAAGCTTATAGAGATCCACCCTTCCTCTTTCGGCCACGGCAAGACAAGGAATCTTGCCGCCGGACACTCAAAAGGCGAGGTCCTTGCCTTCCTTACGCAGGACGCTGTCCCAGCCGGGGAACTGTGGCTGTCATCCCTCGTAAAGCATTTCCGGGACAAAAAAGTCTCAGGCGTATACGGCCGCCAGCTGCCCAACGCCGACTCGACGCCGCTTGAGAAATTCTTCCTGGATTATTTGTACCCGGATAAACCCGTTGTTAAAGAATCCATAGATGCCGCCGACTGCCTTCTTTCTGACATGTTCTTCTCAAATGTCAATTCCGCTGTCAGAAGGAGCGACTGGCAGGACAACATGTTTAACGAAAATCTGATAATGAGCGAGGACCAGGACTGGGCGAAAAGGATGCTTCAGAAAGGCCGAAAAATCATTTACGAGCCCGAAGCCGCCGTCTACCACAGCCACAGCTATAGTATACCCGCCATAATCAGCAGGAACTTCGACAGCGGCATGTCATTGAGAGGGCTTGTCAACGCCCCGGCGGCCAGGGGCTTAAGATACGAATGGCGGTATTTAATGTCAGGGTTCGGGTTTTTCGCGGAAAAAAAATTATACAGATATATGCTTATTTTCCCGATTTACGAATGCGCCAGGGCGCTCGGCTTCCTGCTTGGCTTTTACAGCCGTTTCCTCCCCCGGCCTCTCAGGATATGGCTCAGTCAAAACAAGGTTTTCTGGGAACGCGCGTAAATATCACGTAAGACAAGCCCTTTTCTTTTCCTGCCTCCCCTGTCCTTAAGAATGGGTATGAGATTTGCCGCGATCCAGAGCCTGGCTTTCACGAAGATGATAATCATGTGAAATATCCCGACATTCTCCATGTAGTCACGCCCCCTGCCCTTTCTGCCTGACAGGGATAAAAATAAGAGAATGATTACCTTTACGGCGAAAAATATTTCAGCCGTGATCATAAGATAAAAAGGATAATTCAGGATTATGTTCAACATCCTGTTCTTCTCCGAATAAAAGGCCTTGAGCGCCGATGATGCCCCCGCGGTCCGGGAATGTTTATGATACACAACCGCAGTCGGCACAGAAACGCCTTTAAAGCCTGCCGCGTTCAGCCTTATTGAGAGGTCAATATCCTCATAATACGCGAAATAAAGATTATCAAAGTACTGGCCGTTTCCGAGTTTCACCGCCTCAAGACAGTCTCTTAAATATACGGCCGCGGCGGCGCAGGCCGAAAATACGGGCCGCACTGACCGCGAGCCGGCATATTCTGTCATAGAATTGTTCGATAT
>JBDRBZ010000117.1:0-3323 GCA_043822175.1 Candidatus Omnitrophota bacterium | reverse complement strand
GGCGCATCACCTTCGAGCAGCTTCCCGCACACGGACCTGAACATGTACTCTGTTTTATCCAGCATGTCCCTGAAATCGCCGAGCACGTCCTTAAGAAAACTCTTCCCCCTCCAAAAATTCAATAAATTGTCGAACATATTTACCTCCTTGAGAGTCCGATCAACCGGTCTATCCATATCAGTAACAAAGGCAGCATGAAAAACATAATGCCCACGTAGACAAAAGCCATCCACCTTCTTTCAGCCACAATGGCGCTCCATGTTTTCGCCATGGCAACAGGTATTTTTCTCATGAAAGCGAAAGGATAAAATATCAGCACCCCCGTAAGATTGAAAAGTATATGGACCAGCGCTATCGTTATCGCGGCGACATTCCCTGTGAGTGACGCGAGCAAAGCGGTTACCGTGGTCCCGAGATTCGCCCCCAATATAAGCGGATAGACCGTTTCCACCCTCAAGACGCCGGCGCCGACCATGGGCACAAGTATGGAAGTCGTAACCGAACTTGACTGGACAATAGCCGTAAACAGAAAGCCCATAATAAGCGCCGCAAAACCGCTTCTCGCGAGCAGCTTGTCCAGTACTATCTCTGTCCTGTTGGCCACAATACTTTTCATTACGCCGACAAGCCCTATAAGCGCCAGGATCAGCACGATAAAAGATAAAACCAGCATCACTATGCCGGCGGTTTTTTCGGATAAGTGCAAAGGCCCGATTAAAACGTTGTCACAGAACGATACCGCAGGCTTAATTACGACCTTAATGGGATCTGTCGCTTTTATGCCGCCCGAATGCTCCAGAAACGAAGCTATATGGCCGGCAGTCTTTTCCAGATAACCGGTGCAGAGCTCAAACGGAAACAGTATCAGCACAGTCAGCACATTAAAGAAATCATGCATGGTGGCGCTCGAAAACGCCCTGCGGAATTCTTCCTTCCGCGTCACATGCCCTACCGCCACGATCGTGTTTGTAACCGTGGTTCCGATATTGGCCCCCATTATTATAGGTATGGCGTTATGAATGCTCAAGACCCCGCCGGCGACAAATCCAACCACCATCGACGTTGTTGTTGAGGAGCTCTGGATAACGCTTGTGGCCAGGAGCCCTACGAAAAGGGCCACAACCGGATTGGATGTAGTGGTAAGAAGCTGCTCACTGAACCCCTTCCCGAAGCATTTGAAACTGTGGCTCATAAGGGATATGCTGACAAGAAAAAAATAAAGGAGAATCAGGATCTTGGCTACACGTATTACACGGCTTAAAAACTTATTCATCTCGAATGCCTGCTTTTATATTTTCCCGAACGACGGGCACGTCTTTTTTAACATACACCCCTGACACTTCGGACTCCTGGCATGACAGACTTCCCTGCCGTGCCTGATAAGGAGATCTGATACGCGCCCCCACTCTTTAGCTGGTATCAACTTCATGAGATCGCGTTCAATTTTAACCGGATCGCTTGCCTCACTTAAACCCAGCCGCATGCTCAGCCTCTTAACGTGAGTGTCCACCGCTATACCGCTTACGATGCCGTAGCCGTTATATAACACAATATTGGCCGTCTTGCGGGCCACACCCGGCAGGCTCAGAAGCCCATCCATTGTGTCAGGCACTCTGCGGCCGTAATCACGCCTGATTTTTCTGGCGGCATTTATAATATTTTTAGCCTTATTCCTGTAAAAACCCGTGCTCCGTATGGCGGTCTCAAACCGCTTCCTGTCCGCGTCCGCGTAATCATCCAAGGACCGGTACTTCTTAAAAAGCGAAGCGGTGACCGTGTTCACCCTCTTATCCGTGCACTGCGCCGAAAGAATGGTCGCGACAAGTATCTCGAGTGGATTGACAAACGCAAGGGCTGTCCTTGTCCTCGGGTATTTCGCTTTTAAAAGATCGAGAATTTTACGGACCTTGCTCATCTGTTTCCGGGTAAATTTTCACGGCAAAGCTATTTTGGCATAATATAGCATAAGGCGCAGGCGTAAGCAAGACCAATATAAACATACTACCAACAAATTTGCAGTAAATTTCCCGGAAAATACGTTATTAATATATAGGAGGGGATTATGGGCATCGTACATGCGCTTTTTGATCTTATTTACCGGGATTATTGCGCGGCCTGCGCGGAGAAGCTCTGTTACGGCGAGACTCATATCTGTTCGGGGTGCGCCGCCAATGTAAGGGTCAACACGCCGCCCTTCTGCGAAAAATGCGCCCGGCCTCTCCCCGGCGCCATGGGGATATGCCGGGAATGCGGCGGAAAGGAATCCCACCTTGAACGCGTCTGGAGCTGGGGCATATATGAGGGGGTATTGCGCGAATGTATATGCGCGCTCAAATACAGAAACAAGCCCGATATCCTGGACGTCTTTTATGACAGGATCGCCGGGTTTTGTTCGACTCATTCGGTATTTTCTTTTCCGGACATCATAGTGCCCATACCCATGCATCATGGAGAATCCCGCTTCCGCCGTCACAACCAGGCCAGGACAATAGCTTTCCTGCTGTCAGGCCTCTCAGGCATGGAAACGCGGGAGCTGCTTATAAAAAGAGAACCGACATATCCCCAGCACTTCCTCTCCAAACAGGATAGGATAATCAACATAAGCGGGGCATTCACGGTCCGACGCGCCGGTATTTTACGAAATAAAAAAATACTGCTCGTGGATGATATCTTAACGACCGGGGCCACGCTGAACGAGGGGGCGAAAACACTGCTAAATGCCGGGGCAAAAGCCGTATGCGGATTTACCATCGCCAGGGGACGGTATAACGAGGGGGATAACCCTAATTCAGCAGCCCCCTGACATAATATATCAGGTCTCTCCACATGTAGAAAAAGAAGTACTCCCAGATAGGGGGCGGCACCTGCCTTATCTCATAATCGACATAGTCCCTGTTGACTTTAACCACTATGTAGTGCAGTGAGCTGCCGTCCCAGGACGGGGCCTCATGAAGGAGGGCGCCCCCGCCGCCCGAAACAACATATGTAACGCCCCCGAAATCAACTATCCTGTGCACGTATTCATGCCCGGAAAAGACAGCCGTAACATTGTTATCCTCGCATATCTTCATGAAACGGTAGCTCCACGGGCAGGTCTCGATTCTGTACCATGACTGCTGGTAGGGGTTAAAAGGCGGTTTGTGCATGAACACGAATATGTTGTCATACGCCGCGGCTTTATCCAGTTCTGACTCAAACCACTCAAACTGGTCTTCCCTGAATTCGCCGTTAATATTATCAAGCGCTATAAAATACGAATTCCTGTCAGTGAACGAGAATTCCCGTTCCCCGCAGTATTTATTAAAAAGGGCCGACCCCTTTTC
>JBDRBZ010000116.1:0-11798 GCA_043822175.1 Candidatus Omnitrophota bacterium | reverse complement strand
CGAATACAAGCAGGATAAGCAGATAATTGTCGGCACCGGCAACGTGAGCGTGACATACGGGGACGTTGTCCTGACCTGCGACACGATTACCGTTCATACGGATACCAAATTGGCTGTCTGCGACGGCAATGTCAGGATCACCCAGCCCGGCATTGTTTTTACCGGCGAAAGGATAGAATATAATTTCGAGACAAAAACCGGAAAAATAATGGACGGTGACGTCAGCGCCCCGCCCATCTACGGGCATGCGGACGAGGTTGATAAGGTCTCTGAGAAAGAAGTTGTGCTCAATGAGGGGTATATAACTACCTGCGACCTTGAAAAACCGCATTACAGGATAAGGGCCAAGAGAATAAAATTCTTCATAAATGAAAAGATAGTGGCCGAAAGCGTGTTTTTCTATATCGGGGATGTGCCCGTGCTGTACATCCCTTATTACGCGCAGCCGCTTAAGGACCTGAGAACCAAGATAACGGTTGTGCCGGGTTATTCCGACCCGTGGGGGTATTACCTTCTGGGGGCCTACAGGTATTTCTACAGCGAGCAGTGCAAGGGGTACCTGCGCCTTGAGTACAGGACAAAGAGGGGATTGGGCGAGGGTGTGGACTACAGTTTTGACGCGGGCTATCTCGGGGACGGCACCGCCAGGTACTATTACACTCAGGAAAACAACATACTGGCCATGTCGCCTTCGGGCAAGGTAACCGACAGGTACAGGTTTGAGTACAATCACGTGATAGATTTTACCGACGATACGCAGGGCGTGATAGAATTGAATAAAGTCAGCGACGCGGACATGATAAAGGACTATTTCTTCTCCGAGCTCGAAGACGGGTGGTCCTCCGAAAACTACGTGTCGGTAAGGACCAATAAGGAAAACTACAGTTTAGAGCTTATGGCCTCGAAAAGATTTGACGATTTCTTTACCGTCACCGAGAAACTCCCCAAGATCCACCTCGAGGTCAATAACCAGAGGCTGTGGGACACCAGCTTTTACTATTACAATGACATGTCATTCACTAATTTCAACAAGAGGTACGCCGATACGGACGACATGGAGAACGAGGAGGCGGCCCGGTTCGATACGTACAACAAGCTTTCGTACGTGACCAAGCTCTTCGGGTTCCTGCATGCAACGCCGTACGGCGCCGTCAGGCAGACGTATTATTCCAGGAATAAGTGGGGGCGCGAAAACGTGATGAGGGAGATATACGAATACGGGATAGATTTCAGCGCCGACTTTTACAAGGTGATGGAAGTCGAGTCAAAGCCCATGGATATAAACAGGCTGAGGCATGTGTTTTCCCCGACGATAGGCTTCCACCACAGGAGCGCGCCGTCCGTTTCCCCGGACAACCTTTTCCAGTTTGACTCCATAGACGCAATAGATTACGAGAATGCCATAACGTTCAACATCGAGAATAAGCTGCAGACAAAGCGCAAATTCGGGGAAGATTGGCGGGATGTTGATGTCGTGAGATGGATAGTGTCAACCGAATATCCGTTCAGGTTCAAGAAGGGCAACCTCGCGTTCAAGGGGGAGGGCAGGTTTACGGATATCAGGAGCGTACTCGAGATCAAGCCTTTCGACTGGCTGTTTTTAAAAAGCGACATGACCATGTATTTTAAAGACTACCAGCTGAGGGATTGCATAAGAACGGCTAATACCGATATCGTCTGTGACATTAACGATAAGTTCAATTTCGGCATGGGCCATATATACGAGAATGCCCCTGATTCCTCGATGAGCCAGTTTACGACCCAGATCGGATACAAAATAAACAAGGATTGGGGTGTGCGCATATACGAGAGGTTTGACGCCTATAAAAAAACATGGGAAGAGCAGGAGTATACGATATTTAAGGACCTGCACTGCTGGCTGGCCGAGCTTACATGCAATATCAGGGACGGGGAATTTAACTGCTGGGTCGTATTCCGCCTGAAGGCATTCCCGCAGATACCGATAGGGTTCAACAGGACATACCGCAGGCCGACGCCCGGTATGACGATGACCAAATAAGAAAGGAGCGCTCATAAAATGCAGTATAACGCCCATAAACGATATGCCCTCTTCATAGGAAGGTGGCAGCCTTTTCATAACGGCCACAAGTATATAATTGACGAGGCCCTAAAACAGGGTAAGGACGTCTGCGTGGCCATAAGAAATACCGAGATATCCGAAAAAAATCCGTATACGGTCGAGCAAAGGGAGCAGATGATATTTCGCGTGTACGGTGACAGCGTGAAAACCATAGTGCTTCCGGATATTGAGAGTATTAACATCGGCCGGAACGTGGGGTACGGGGTCAACAGGGTCGACCCGCCCGCCGACATCATGAAAATATCGGGCACGAATGTGCGCGCCGGCAAGGATTCAAACGTGCCGGAGGAAGTGGCGGAGTATATAAAGTCGCTCAGGACGACTTTGTGGCTGACCGGCCTTCCCTGCGCGGGCAAGACCACGCTGGCCAGGCGTTTAAAGGAAGAACTGGACAACAGGGGTTATTATACGGCTCACCTCGACGGCGATGATGTCAGGGGCAAGCTGAACGAAGACCTGGGTTTTTCGGAGAAGGACAGGAATGAGAACTTAAGGCGTATCGCCCACGTCTCAAGGCTGTTTAACCAGAACGGCGTGTTCGTGATAGCGTCTTTTGTGTCCCCTACCGATGTCCTGAGGAACATGATCAGGGGTATTATCGAAAATTTCAGGCTTGTGTACGTCAAATGCGGCCTCGCTGAATGCGAGAAGAGGGATGTTAAGGGCATGTATAAGCTCGCGCGGTCCGGTAAGATAGGGGATTTCACGGGCGTATCCGCGCCGTTTGACGAGCCTAAAGACGCCGATATTATCGTGGATACCGAGAAACTCAATGTCGAGGATTGCGTAAACGGGATACTTGCCGGCCTTAAGATCACGTTGCGCAGGGGCCGCGACGTTTATTCCTGGTAAAAAGAAAGGCGTGTCATGAATATATCCATTATAGGGACAGGATATGTCGGGCTTGTAACGGGCGCGTGTTTCGCGGACCTGGGCAACAACGTTGTATGTATTGACAACGACAGGGGTAAGGTAAAAAGCCTGAAGAAAGGAAACATCACCATATATGAGCCCGGGCTGGAGGAAATGGTTAAGCGGAACGTGAAGGTAGGCAGGATCAGGTTTACGGACAGCATGAAAGAGGCCATTAACGGGTCAAAGGTTATTTTTATATGCGTCGGCACCCCGCCCAAAGAGGATGGCGCGCCCGACCTTTGTTATATCGAGAACGTTTCGCGGGAAATAGCCGGGCATATCAAGGATTACAGGCTCATAGTCGAGAAGAGCACCGTGCCCGTCGAAACCGGTGAGAAGGTCAAGGAAGTCATAAAGTCGTACAAGGGCGGCAGGTTCAGGTTCGATGTCGCGTCAAATCCTGAATTCCTGAGGGAAGGGTCGGCCATAGATGATTTCATGAAGCCGGACAGGATCGTGATAGGCGCGGAATCAGCGACCGCGCGGGAGCTAATGGCGGAGTTGTACAACCCGCTCAAAGCGCCTATCGTATTTACGGATATCAAGGGCGCCGAAATAATAAAACACGCGGCAAACTCTTTCCTTGCCACGAAGATATCGTTTATTAACGCCGTCAGCATGGTATGCGAGAAAGTCGGCGCCGATATACAGGAAGTGGCGCTCGGAATCGGTCTGGATAAGCGTATAGGCACCGGCTTCCTTAACGCCGGCATCGGCTACGGCGGCAGCTGTTTCCCGAAAGACGTGGACGCCTTTATCCACATATGCGGCGCCCTGGGATATGATTTCGGCCTGCTCAGGGAAGTCAAGAGGATAAACGATGAGCAGCGGTCGGCCGTTGTCAGGAAAGCGGAGCATCTTTTATGGAATCTTAAGGACAAGACGATAGGCGTGCTGGGCTTGTCTTTTAAGCCTAATACCGATGACATCAGGTCAGCTCCGTCGATAGATATCATAGCGCAGTTTCAGGCGGCGGGCTGCAGGGTGAAGGCGTACGACCCCAAGGCTATGGAAAAGGCAAAAAAAGAACTTAATAATGTCACGTTCTGCAAAAGCGCCTACGATGCGGCAAAGTCAAGCGACTGTATAGTCATAGCCACGGACTGGAATGAGTTTAAGGAGCTTGATTTTAAAAGGATAAAGAAGCTGCTGCGGCAGCCTGTAATAGTCGACGGGCGGAACATATATGACCCGCGTAAGATGAAAAAGATGGGGTTCAGGTATTCGGGCATAGGCAGGAAAGTTTAAGAAAAAGCGCGTTAAGGGAAAATTTAAGGGAGGAAACGGGCGATGATTGACGGCGTGATGATAAAAAAACTGAAGGTAATACCCGACAACAGGGGCAGGCTCATGGAGATATTCCGTTCGGACGACGGGGCCTTCCGTAAATTCGGGCAGGTTTACATGACGACCGTTTACAGGGGCATTATCAAGGCGTGGCATTACCATAAGATACAGACTGACAATTTCGCGTGCGTCAGGGGGGAAATAACGCTCGGGCTCTATGACGCCAGGGAAAATTCTCCAACGTACGGGGCGACGGAGAGAATTGTCATGAGCCTTGAAAATCCGGTGCTCGTATCGATACCGCCTCTTGTGTATCACGGTTTTAAGGGGGAGAGAGAGGACGAGTCAGTGGTGATAAACACGCCGACGGAACCGTACAACCACGCGAAGCCGGATGAATACAGGGTGGATCCTCACGATAAAAACATACCGTTTGACTGGGGTAAATAAAAAGGGGGCGAGACATGAAGGGAGTAGTGCTGGCAGGAGGTTTGGGGACGAGGCTTTTCCCGCTCACGAAAATAACCAATAAACACCTTTTGCCCATTTACAATAAGCCCATGATTTATTATCCCATCATGACGCTTGTGGACGCCGGCGTTAAGGACATACTGATAGTAACGGGAGGAAACCACGCAGGAGAATTTCTCCGGCTCCTGGGAAACGGCGAGCAGTTCGGCCTCAGGCATCTCAACTATACTTACCAGGAGGGGGAGGGCGGTATCGCCCAGGCCCTGGGCCTGGCCAGGCATTTCGTGGACAACGATAAGGTCGTCGTCGTCCTCGGGGATAACATCATAGAAAAGAGCATAGCCACGGCGGTCAGCGCCTTCGCGAAACAGCCTGCCGGGGCCAGGATCATGCTGAAGAAGGTCCCCGACCCCGGGCGTTTCGGCGTGGCTAAGTTCGACGGGAAAAAGATAAAGCAGATCGTTGAAAAACCGCGCAGGCCCGTATCGGATTATGCCGTTACCGGCATATATATGTATGACCCGGATGTTTTCGAGATCGTTGAGAAACTGAAGCCCTCTGACAGGGGTGAGCTCGAGATAACAGACGTTAATAACGAGTACATAAAGCGCGGCACGCTCACCTATTCCGTATTAAAGGGCTGGTGGACCGACTCCGGCACGTTCGATTCTCTTCTCAGGGCAAATAACCTTGTGGTGCGCAAAGCGGTTAAACAGGCTAAGAGCGGCGGAAAGAAGGGGTCGGCGCGATGACGTTTAAAAATATGCTGGTCACGGGGGGGTCCGGATTTATAGGCAGTAATTTCATCCGCTATATTCTTTCGGGACAGAGGCACGGGCGGGGCATAAAAAAGCTGATAAACCTGGACAAACTCACGTATTCCGGCAACCCCGATAATCTGAAGGACATCGAGGGTGACCCGAGGTACAGGTTCGTAAAGGGCGATATCTGCGACAAGCGGGTCGTGTCGAAACTCGCCGGGGGATGCGACGTAATAATAAATTTCGCGGCCGAATCGCACGTGGACCGCTCCATAAAAGACCCTGCCGAGTTTGTCAGGACAAATGTCGTCGGTACGCAGGTGCTGCTTGACGCGGTGCGGCGTTACGGAGTGAAACGCTACATACAGATAGGCACGGATGAGGTATACGGAAGCGTGCAGCGTGGGTATTCTCAGGAGGAATCGCAGTTAAGGCCCAACAGCCCTTACGCGGCCAGCAAGGCCGCGGCCGACCTTTTGGTGAGGTCGTACCATGTGACATTCAGGCTCCCGGTTATCATTACCAGGAGCTCCAACAATTTCGGACCGTATCAGTATCCGGAAAAAGTCATCCCGCTTTTCATCACAAACGCCATAGATAATAAAAAAGTGCCGCTTTACGCGGACGGCTCAAACGTGCGCGACTGGATATATGTCGTGGATAACTGCGACGCCATAGCCTTTATTATGAAAAATGGCGAAGCGGGCAATATCTATAATATCGGCGGGGGCAACGAGATCAAGAACATAGACCTTACCAGGATGATACTCCGCAACCTGGGGAAGACCGAGAGGCTGATCAAGTATGTCAAAGACAGGCCGGGCCATGATAAGAGGTACGCGCTTGACTCATACAAACTCCATAAGCTCGGATGGAAGCCCGTGCCGGGCAATTTTGAGGGGAAACTGAGGAGTACGATAGAATGGTACGTGAATAATAAAAAGTGGTGGGTAAGGCTCAAGGCGAGGAAGGAAAAATTCTGGTGAGTGATTCCGGGGCTGAGCGGAAAAAAGTACTCGTTACCGGGTCGGGCGGCATGCTGGGTTCAGAGCTCGTAAATGTGCTGGCAGAGGCGTATGATGTTACGGGCCTTGATATCGCGGGGAAGGGCGGGTCCGGCCGGGCCGGGTTTATAAAGTGCGACGTAACCGACAGGGAAGCGGCAGCGGGGGCCGTAAGCGGCTCAAAACCGGATGTTATCATCCACGCCGCGGCGTGGACGGATGTGGACGGATGTGAGCTGGACGCGGCCAAAGCCGGCCTGATTAACGCGGAAGGTGCCGGCAACGTCGCGGCCGCGGCGGCCGCGGGTGACGTGCCGTTAGTTTACGTGAGCACGGATTTTGTGTTTGACGGCGAAAAAAGAGAGCCGTATACCCATCTGGACGCGCCGAATCCCGGGAGTGTTTACGCCAGGACAAAGCTTGAGGGGGAAAAGAGGGTGTCTTCCTTAAGGAGGCATGTTATTGTAAGGACGAGCTGGCTTTACGGCCGTAACGGTAAAAATTTCGTGGATACAATAACCGAAAAGGCCCTTAAAGAAAAAGAGCTCAAGGTTGTATCTGACCAGGTCGGTTCTCCGACGTACGCGGTCGATCTGGCCCGGGCCATAGAGGCCATTTTAAAGGCCATGGGTACCTGGCGGCGTAGGCGGGAGGACGCGGACAAATGGGGGATATATCATGTGTCCAATAGAGGAACGGTGTCATGGTATGAATACGCCAAGCGTATCCTTGAGTTGTCGGGTATCCACGGCGTGCGCGTGACGGCCATAAGCACGGAAGAGCTGAAGAGGCCGGCTCCGAGGCCCAGATTTTCAGGCCTGGATACGAGCCGTTTTGAGGATGAAACGGGTTTTGTCCTGCGCGGCTGGGATGAGGCCTTAAAAGAGTATATTGACGCTAAAACAGGGAATAAGGGATAGTTCGGGGGTCTTTAAAATGGCAAAAGGGAAAAGTCAGTACAGCGCGCTTAAAAACACGATAACCGGGAAAAAGGCAAGGATAAGCGTTATCGGCCTGGGATATGTGGGGCTTCCGCTGGCAGTATGTTTCGCCAAGAAGGGATTTTCCACGGTGGGCATAGACATAGATGAGGACAGGGTGGAGAAGATAAAGGACGGTATCTGCTACATACTTGACGTGCCCGTGTCTGATATCAAAAGAGTGGTCAGGGCCGGCAAATTTTCAGCCACCACTGATTTCTCCTGCATAAAGGAAACAGATGCCGTTATCATATGCGTGCCCACGCCTCTCGGCAAGAACCATGAGCCGGACACGTCTTATATACGCGAGGCCGTCGACAAGGTAAAGCGCAATATGCGCAAAGGCCAGGTGATCGTACTCGAGTCGACGACATATCCGGGCACGACCCGGGAGATACTTCTGCCCGTGCTCGAGTCGGACGGGTTTAAGGAAGGCAGGGATTTCTTTCTTGCCTTTTCCCCGGAGAGGATAGACCCGGGCAACGCCGTTTATAAGACGGAGAATACCCCGAAAGTGATAGGCGGCATGTCGGCGAAATCCACCGATATCGCCTGCCTCCTGTACAGGCAGGTGATAAACAGGGTTGTGCCTGTTTCGTCCGCGAGCGCGGCCGAAATGGTTAAACTGCTCGAGAATACTTTCCGCATAGTCAATATAGCCATGGTCAATGAGATTATGACCCTGTGCGAAAAATTCGGGCTCGACATATGGGAGATAATAGACGCGGCAAAGACAAAGCCTTACGGGTTCATGCCGTTTTATCCGGGTCCGGGCGTGGGCGGCCACTGTATACCGGTGGATCCGCTCTATCTTTCCTGGAAGGCCAAGGAGCACGGTTTTGAGACGAAGTTCATCAACCTCGCCTCGGCCGTGAACGAGGCCATGCCGCAGTATGTCGTGGACAGGCTTGAAAAAATCGCCGCCTGCCCGGGAAAGTCACTCAATGACATGAAAATACTTGTCATCGGCGTGGCTTACAAAAAAGACGTAAAGGACCTGAGGGAGTCTCCGGCGCTTCATATTATAAGCAGCCTCGAGAGGAGGGGCACCAGGGTATCATATTATGATCCGCTGTTTCCGTATCTTAAGATCGACGGGATAGACCTGAAATGCGCCGGCGCCGGCGCAAAGGAGCTGAAAACCTATGACGGGGCCGTACTGGCGGTGGACCATACGGATGTCGATTACAAACAGCTTGCCGCCGGCCTGCGCGTGATACTCGATACGAGGAATGTGTTCGAGAAACTGGGGATCCGTTCGAAAAACATAATTAAGCTGTAACGTCTCGGCCGCGGAGGGCGCATGAAACGCAAATTTCTGGTAACTGGCGGCGCCGGTTTTATCGGCTCCAACATTGTGGACAGGCTCGTCAGTGATGGGCATGACGTCACGGTGCTCGACAATCTGTGCACCGGCAGCCCGGATAATCTTAAAAATGTCCGGGATAAGATAAAGTTTATTAAAGGAGACATACGCAGTGACGCCGATCTCGAGAGCGCCCTGGACGGCGCGGAGTATGTTTTGCATCAGGCCGCGCTGAGATCGGTGCCCAAGTCCATGACGGACCCGTTCGGGTATAACGACGTGAATGTCACGGGCACCCTGAGGCTTCTCATGAAATGCCGCCAGCGGGGGGTGAAGAGACTGGTTTTCGCGTCATCCAGCTCGGTTTACGGCGAGCGGGATGATTTCCCCGAGAGGGAATCTGACATGACAAACCCGATTTCGCCTTACGCGACGACAAAACTTCTGGGCGAGTATTACTGCAGGCTTTTCTCGAACAGTTTCGGGCTGGAAACCGTGTCGCTCAGGTATTTCAACGTGTTCGGCCCGAGACAGTCGCTGGACAATGAATACGCGGTAGTCATTCCTAAATTTATCACGTGCATGCTTAAGGACGAGCCCCCGCCTATTCATGGGGACGGACTGCAGGAGAGGGACTTCAGCTATATCGATAACGTGGTAGAGGCCAACATAAAGGCGGCGGACGCGGCAGGGGTTTCGGGAACGGTTATAAACGTGGCCTGCGGTTCCGCGAATTCTGTCCTGTCGATAGTTGACACGGTGAACAGGGCGCTCGGTAAAAACATCAAACCGGTATTAGGCCCTAAAAGGCCGGGAGATGTCCGCAAGACGCTGGCGGATGTGACTATCCTTAAGACAAAGCTGGGACTCAGGGATTTTGTGCATTTTGAGGAAGGGATAAAAAAGACAATAGCGTGGTTTGATCGGGGAGAAAAAAAATGACGGCAAAGACAGTGCTCATAACCGGCGGGGCCGGGTTTATCGGCTCGCATCTTTCTGAAAGGCTTATCGGGCTCGGCGCCAGGGTTATATGCATGGATAATCTTGTCACGGGCAGCCTAAAGAACATAAGGCACCTGCTGGGGGACAGGAATTTTAAATTCGTGAAGTGCGACGTTACAAAGCGCATAAAGGTGGCCGGTAAACTCGATTATGTGCTCCATTTCGCCTCTCCGGCCAGTCCGATCGACTACCTTAAATATCCTATCAAGACGCTTAAAGTAGGGTCTTTGGGCACGCATAATACCCTGGGCGTGGCCAAACTCAAGAGGGCCAAATTTCTGCTTGCGTCGACGAGCGAGGTATACGGCGACCCCAAGATGCATCCGCAGAAGGAGGGGTACTGGGGCAACGTCAATCCCATTGGCCCGCGCGGCGTATATGATGAGGCGAAACGCTTTGCCGAGGCCATAACCATGGCGTATCACCGTTCCCATGGGGTTAATACGAGGATAATCCGTATTTTCAACACGTACGGTGAGCGGATGCGGGCGCGCGACGGCAGGGCGATCCCTGAATTTATCAACCAGGCCCTGTGCGGCGAGCCCATAACCGTTTTCGGGAAAGGGACGCAGACCCGAAGTTTCTGCTACATCAGCGACCTGGTAGACGGCATCCTTCTGCATATGAAATCAGGATATCATCTGCCTGTTAATCTTGGCAATCCCGGGGAAATGTCCATACGTGAGCTGGCCGAAAACATTGTCCGCCTGACAGGCTCAAAGAGCAGGATCATATATAAGCCGCTCCCGGTCGATGACCCCAAGGTCAGGCGGCCCGATATCTCTCTGGCGAAGAAGCTCCTCAAATGGAGCCCCCGTGTTCCCCTTGAAACCGGCCTCTCGAGAACAATCGCCTGGTTCAGTCAGTAGTTATTATCCACAGGCGCCAATATCGGTAACACCCTGAAATCCAACCGGGCCGGAATTTGAGAATTCGGTGAGGGTTGGCTATTGCGCAGGGTGACTCCTAATGATATAATACACCGTTAATATGTATATAATATACCAACGGATGAGAGGTGACGGATGAAAGTACCCCTTATGGATTTAAAGGCGCAGTGCGCGCCCATTATGGATGAGATAAACAAGGCCATACAGAAGGTTATCGATAAACAGGCCTTCATTTTGGGAGAGGATGTCGAAATTCTCGAAAAAGAAATAGCGGCATATTGCGGGGTCAAATACGCCATAGGCGTGAATTCCGGCACAGACGCGCTGATACTCGCTCTAAACGCGGCCGGCGTAAAAGAAGGGGATGAGGTCATTACTACCCCTTTTACGTTTGTGGCGACTGCCGAGGCTATTGTGCGCGTGGGCGCCAAACCTGTTTTTGTTGACGTCGACCCGCAGACGTTCAATATAAACCCCGAGCTTATTGAAGAAAAGATTACAGGGCGGACTAAGGCGATTATGCCCGTACACATCTACGGATTGCCGGCTGATATGGACCCCATATTGGAGCTGGCTCAGGCCGATAAATTGAAAGTGATCGAGGACTGCGCCCAGTCGGTAGGTTCTGAATATAAGGGCCGGAAAGTGGGAAGCATGGGCGACGCGGCGGCCTTCAGCTTTTTCCCGGGAAAGAACCTGGGCGCCTTCGGTGACGGCGGTATTATCACGACGAACGATGCCGGGATACATGATACGGCTAAAATACTGCGCAATCACGGCTCGTCTAAAAAGTATTTACACGACATTATCGGCTACAATACCAGGCTCGACAACCTGCAGGCTGCCATACTCAGCGTCAAGCTGAAGCACCTCGAGAGCTGGCATAAAGGGCGAATAAAGAACGCGGCCTATTATTTCGAAAACCTGAAAGGGCTGCCTGTCGATGCCCCTTACGTGCCGGACGGATACAGGCACACCTATCACCTGTACGTGTTAAAATCAAATAGGGCTCACGAGATAATGGAGTACCTCAACAATAACGGCGTAGAGACCCGTGTTTATTATCCTGTCCCGCTGCATC